>NZ_JAQREL010000015.1:0-128878 GCF_028599255.1 Pseudoalteromonas sp. Angola-7 | reverse complement strand
TAAGCCATCAGCAATTAAAAAAGGTAGAGGAGCAACTAAATAATCGCCCTAGAAAATGTTTAGGATTTAAAACACCAAATGAAGTCTATAATGAATTAGGTGGTGCACTTCCAATTAGAATCTAGGATTGCGTAAAGTGCAAAAATAAAGATGGGTGTCATTGTAAGAGTAAAATTTCACTCGGGATTTTTTTCATATCTAGTTAAGCTTTAGCTTAGCTAAACATAATCATTAGCCTTAATTTAGGAGTTTACGTGTTAGAAGCGTTATTTGTTTATGGTACCTTGTGCCCAGGGCATCCGAACGAACATATTCTTGCCAATATTGGCGGTACATTTGAGCAAGGCAGTGTGGTTGGCAATCTAATTAACGAGGGCTGGGGCGCCAAAATGGGCTTTCCTGCACTGGTATTAGACGAAACAGGCCAAGAGATAAATGGCTATGTGTTTAGCTCAACTAATTTAAAAGATCACTGGCATGTGCTCGATGAATTTGAAGGCGATGCGTACTCACGCATTTTAACGCAAATAAAATTGTTAAACGGCGAATACGTTCAGGCAAATGTATATGCTCTTAACGTTAAGTAATTTATATAGCAGCGCTTTTTAAGCTAAAGCGCTGGTAAATTTTTTAATTAACTGCAAAATCGTGAGTTTCTAAATAGCTTGGTACGCTTTTAAAACAGGCCTTTAACTTACTTGCAAGCGCTGTGGTTACTGGCGCATCACATTTTAATTTGCCATTATATTTTCCGTTAGTTAGTGCTACTAAACTGAGTGAGTCATAGCTTGGTTTACTTTGTATTTTATGAATCACCAACCCCTGCTCTGCTGAAACCTTTATTAAATCAAACTCTTCTTTTTCAGGTTGTGTTATAGCGATCTTTTTTACATATAACGGATTTTTAAAGGTCAGCTTTGTCGAAAACAAAGCCTTACCTCCGCGCTCAAAATGGCCATTAAACACAGTAGTATTTAAAGTGGGTGTCTGCTTATTTATTAATAAATTCAAATCAAATTTGGTTGGTAAAATGGTGATCTGAGTTTGTTTTTTTAGTGACTCGTTTAGTGCTTTTTTGATTATTTTAAGATGGGTGTCATTGGTAGTTACTTCGTACACTATTTGGTAGTTGTGTGGGGGGGCGTATAAGGGCATGTGGCTAGCTAGTACTTTATCGCCGGCTAATATAAGCGCCATGCCATGAAACCCCACATAGCTGTGGGCTTTATGTGTGTTGTGTGCCTTGTGCTGAGGGTCGCTTGCTAGTGCTGCGCTTGAAAATAAAATAAAAATTAGCAGTATGTGTTTCATGTTAATGCTCAAAAATAAATATAGCGTCACTATAAGCTGATTTATATGTATAAATAATCGATAATAAGTTATTAGTTGTTTCCTTTTAATCAATACGGTTTGGCGCTATGCATTTAGATGACATTGAAAAAGTAATTCATATGGCGAGTTCGCAAAATCTGCACACAACCGCTAAGCATTTTAATATTACCCCAGGTGCGCTGTCTAAAACGTTAAAAAAGGTTGAAGCAAACTTAGCCACAGAGCTGTTTAATCATGTGGGCAAAACCTTAGTACTTAATGATAAAGGCAAAGAGTTTGTTAAGCACAGTAGTGATTTAGTACATAATTACCAGCAGCTTACTAGCCGTTTTAAAAGCGATAATCATAAATTTAATGCAGTTATTGCAGGCCCTGCCATTTTACTTAAAAGTGGCTTAAAAAAGTTACTTACCCCCCTGAGCAACCTGCCCTGCTCGGTGCGTATTAATAATGTGTTTGAAGGTGAAGCCATAAGCCAAGTTGCATCAGGCGCGGCGCATATTGCGCTAGTAACTCGCGAGGTATTAAATCACAGCTCACATACTAATTTAGTAGCGGTTGATGTATTTAATACTGGGTTTAGTGTGGCTGCGGCCGCCGGGCATCAGCTAGTACAAACTGGCTCTTTAACGCTTAATAAAAATCAATTACTAGAGCTTGCTTTTGCATGCCCATTGTTTTCACCCCTCTGCGGCCTTGAGCAAGGTATAGGCTCCGACGGCTGGCAAGATGATATTGCACCGCGCAATATTGTATTTAGATGTAGCGATTACAGTGCATTAATAGAGGTGGTACAAAGTGGCTTGGCCTTGGCGTATTTACCTAACTTTGTGATTGACGATTTAGGGCTTACAAAATTAACTGTAAAGGGGGTTAACAGTCACTACTGTGAAAGCATTGTAATGATATACAAACCTTCAAAGGCCGATGGTTGGCTTAATAAACTTATGCATTCTTTATAAAAAAGCGCTTAAAAATATAAAGCGCCTTAACCACTACATTAAGACGCTTTAGGATGAAAACTTTAATTTGCTAGCTATTAAAAGTTATACGCTAGCGACATTTTAAATTGAGTTGGCGCGCCTGGGTAAACCCATAAAGCGTTGTAGCTGCTTTCGGCGTAATCTTCATCAAAAATGTTATTAACACTTATATTAAGCTCGGTTTGCTCGGTTAAGTTAACGTTGCCAAACACGCCTACTAATTGGTAGCTTGGTAGCCTAAAGCTTAAATCGGCGGCATCACCTAAACGGCTGCTGGTGTATTGGTAGCTTGCACCAAACTCAAGCTCTTTACCCATTAACGCTGTTTGGTGGCTAAGCGTAAGGTTTAAGTTATTTTTTGGTACATTAACCAGCGGGCTGCCTTTTTCAATTGGCACGCCCCAATCTGCATTTATAATGTCGTTTGCAGTGGTGGCGTCTATGTAGGCGTACGATAAGTTAAACGCCGTTGCATCAGTAATATAGGTATTTAAATCAAGCTCAAACCCTTTACTATCGGCTTTACCAATAGGCGCAGAGAATCCAACGTTTACAGGGTCTGCCACTAACATATTACTTTTAGACGCATCAAAAAATGCCACAGTACCGTTTATCCCTAAGTATTCAAACTTAGCGCCAACCTCAAACGAGTCGCTGTATTCAAAACCAAACGGGTCGCCGCTTGCATCTGTGCCACTCAGTGGCAAAAAGCCTTCTGAGTAACTGCTGTAAAAAGTGATTGCGTTATTTAGCTCGTACACTACGCCAACACGCGGGCTTACTTGGCTTTCAGAGCTGGTTGAAAACACGCCGCTGTTGGTTTCTAAAATATCTTGGTCTACGCTGTCAAACCTTAGGCCAACTAATAGCTTAAATTTGTCGGTAACATCCATTTGGTCTTGAACATAAATACCGTACGCCTTTTGCTCTTCGTCGTTTTCGTAAAGCAGGTTTACTGCTGGGCGTTCAACATCGTAATTTGGCTCAAAAATATCAACGGTATAAGTGCCGTTACCGCCTCGATAGCGAGAAAGCGCAGTGCGTAAATCGTACTTGTATGCATCGGCTCCTAGTAATAAATGATGCGTAATACCGGCTGTGTCTACACTGCCGCTTAGCTCAAACTTTACACTTAAATCTTCTACTTCGTAGTCGCGATAACGCTGCTGGCGAGTAAGTGTGCGGCCATCATCAAATAGCGATTGGCGCGATGGCGAAAGCTCAGCATCTGACGAAAACCCCGTTAACGTAGAGCTGCGGTAGTTTGCACCGGCCACTAACGACCATTCATCGTTAATATCGTGATTTAAAGTAATTTGGTGCCCGCGCGAATACACCTGCGTGTCGCCATCGTTTGGGTTACCTAAATAACGCGAGCTTGGCACGGTGTCAAAATCGTTATCAAGTACTACAACACCACGGTCAAATAACTGCGCTAAATCTACGTATTCAAACTCATAAGTCACACTGGTTGATGCGTTTATTTGATGATAAATAGACGGCGTAACTACCTTTTTATTGGTGTACACCTCATCGCGGTAGCTGTCGCTATCTTGCCATGCGCCATTTATTCTAAACGCGGTGGTGTCGTTAATGCCGTTTGTGTAATCGCCTTCAACGCGATTAAAACTGTCGCTGCCTAAGCTTAGTTTTAGCTCACCTTGCGGCTCAAACTGAGGCTTTTTAGTCACAATATTTACAGTACCGCCGGGCTCTGAGCGCCCATAAAGTGCTGAGCCTGGGCCTTTTAGTACTTCAATGTAATCAATGTTAGATACATCACGCGGGCCGCTAAAACCACGCCCACCGCTAAAGCCATTAATTAAATAGCCCGATGGCATGTTTTCGTTACCCGAAAGACCCCGAATAGAAAAGCTATCCCATAATGCGCCACTGTTATTTTTGCGCGAAATACTGGCCGAAAAATCGAGCGCGTCTTGTAATTTAGTAATGCCTTTTTGATCAAGCGCAGCACTACTAACACTTACAATAGATTGCGGCATTTGCTTTTGAGGAATATCGCCACGGTATGCTTGTTTATAAGTAACCGATATTTTTTCAATTTCGTCGTTTTGCTCTTGCGCCACTGTTTGCGCACTTAAGCCTAAGCAGGCTAAATAAATTAAAGAATACTTCATGATAATAGGGAAATCGAAGGTGTTATATTATAACAACAAGTTTAACATGTGTTACTTTATAACAAAACAACTTTTTAAAAAATCACAGAGCGATTAATTAATGCACTAGCGACTGCCCTGTCATCACGTTAGTATGGAGGTCTCTTTAG
Organism: Pseudoalteromonas sp. Angola-7; assembly: GCF_028599255.1. Lineage (NCBI taxonomy): Bacteria > Pseudomonadati > Pseudomonadota > Gammaproteobacteria > Alteromonadales > Pseudoalteromonadaceae > Pseudoalteromonas > Pseudoalteromonas sp. Angola-7. The sequence continues at coordinate 124,276 of NZ_JAQREL010000015.1, read as the reverse complement.
GTTACATAACGATAATTACATGAGTATAAAAACAAACGCGTTAATCTATTTTTTAGCCTTTTGCAGTGGCTTTTGCATTATGGGTATTGAGCTATTAGGCGGGCGTATTTTAGCGCCTTTTTTTGGCAGTAGTGTGCACATTTGGGGCAGCATAATTACCGTATTTATGCTTAGCCTTTCTTTTGGGTATTTACTCGGCGGTAAGCTAAGTACTAAAAATGCATCGCTTACAAAATATGGCTTAATATTTTTAACTGCCAGTATTATGGTGGTGCCTATTGCGCTTTTTTCGCAGCCAATAATGGAATTTATTTTTACCCACATTGAAGATACACGCTACGGCTCGTTACTTGCCTCTACGGCTTTGTTTTTTATTCCTACCGTTATTTTAGGCATGATCTCGCCTTACTCGGTGCGTTTATTAGTCACCGACAGCCATAAAAGTGGCCAAGTGGCGGGTATTTTATATTTTGTAAGCACGTTGGGCAGCGCCTTAGGAACTATTATTACCTCGTTTTACTTTGTACTGGCGTTTGATGTAAACACCATTATAAGTGCCTTTGCGTTAACCTTGGGCCTGCTAGGTGTGCTGGCAATTACTGTTAATAGCCTTGCTGGTAATAAGGAGCTTGCCCATGCGTAACTGTTTATTATTTTTAGCGGTACTGTTTTCGGTTGCGGCGCACAGTAATGTAGTGCACGAGGAGCGTTCTTTATATCGCAATATTATTGTTGATGAAACAGGTGACCTTCGCTGCTTAAAATTTAATACAAAAAGTAGCCAAACCAGCCAAAGCTGTATGTACAAAAACAACCCCGACAAACTGGTTTTTAACTACACAAAGCTTACGTTTGCCAGCCTTTTAGTAACCGACAACCCTAAAAATGTGCTTATTATTGGCCTAGGTGGCGGTACGCTTTCTAATGTCATTCATGCGCTTTACCCTGCAGCTAAAATTCATAATGTTGAAATAGATCCCGCTGTTTTAAAAGTAGCCCGTAACTATTTTAACTTTATAGAAAACGATGCGGTCACCTCAAGCGTGCAAGACGGGCGTATATTTATAAAGCGCGCAGCCATTAAAAAGCAAAAGTACGATTGGATTATTCTAGATGCGTTTAACGGCGATTATATTCCTGAGCACTTACTCACCAAAGAGTTTTTTGAAGAGGTAAAAAGCGTATTGGCCGAGGGCGGTGTTATTGCCGCTAATACGTTTTCGAGCAGTAAATTATACGAGCATGAGTCGGCAACTTACCACGCCGTGTTTGGCGATTTTATTAACGTAAGCCGTGCTAATCGCTCTAACCGTATTATTTTGGCGGGTGTAAACTCTATGCCTACTGAGGCGCAAATTAATCAGCGTATTAAAGCACTTAACCCGCGTTTAAAAAAATACGATGTAGATTTAAAAGCAATTAGTACCTACATGAAAAGTACCAAAAACAAGCAAGATTGGCCTGCCAATACAAAAGTGCTTACCGATCAGTACTCCCCTGCTAACCTCCTTAATTTTTAAATCCACAAATTTATGTAGCCCCAGTTTTGGGGCTTTTTTATTTGCAACACCCCTCAATATTTACTTAGCACGCTAACCAATGCTAAAATACTTAGCATGCTAACTAATTTGTGGTGGTTATGACTACTCAAAAACCTTTTCACGAAACGCTCGATTTAACCATTATTGGTAACATGGGGCGGGTTCATAGGCTGTGCCGCGAGGCCATCACTTTAGCTGTAGAACCTTTAGGGCTTACGCAATCGCGCTGGACGGCGCTAACCCATATAAATATGTTGGGCGAGGGCATAACACAGCTTGAGCTTGCGCAGAGTTTAGGAATAGAAATGCCCTCGCTTACCCGCACATTAAAGCAATTAGAAGAACAGCTTTTAATTACCCGTAAAGTTGATGAGCACGATAAACGCAGTAAAAAAATTTACTTTACCGAGCAAGGTGGCGCAATTTTACAGTCGCTAAACGAAAAACTCATTGATATTAAAAGCCAGCTATACAGCGGGCTAAGCACACAGCAACTCGATGCGCTTGCTTATGGCATCGTCAATATGGAAAAAAACGCACTAAACTGTATTAAAAATCAAAGTAAAGAGTAAGAGACACAATGACACCAGATCAAAAATTTACTCGTTATGTAAGGCTTTCGTTAGCGGGTTTTGTTGTTATATTTATTTACTATTTAATTGCCGACATGTTTATGCCGGTAACGCCGCAAGCGCGGGTTTATCATCCTGTGGTGCAAATTGCCCCGCAAATAAGTGGCCGTGTTACTAAGGTATTGGTTAATAATAATCAAACCGTAAAGGCTGGCGATGTATTGTTTGAAATAGACTCAGGCCCATATAAATTAGCGCTAGAGCAGGCACAGCTTGCCCTTGACGACGCCAAATTACAAAACAAACGTTTAGACACCAATGTAAAAGCACTGGAGGCGCAAATTTCGGCGGCCAAGGCAAAGCTGCACGAACAGCAATTACTAAATAACCGTGGCGAAGCATTATTTAAGCAGCGCTCTATTTCAGAGCAAGAGCTTGAAAGCATTAAAGCTAACTTTGAAGCAAGTAAATCAAATGTCGCCTCATTAGAAGCGCAATTGGCAGAAGCAGTACTTGCCCGTGGCGAAAGCGGCGCGCAAAACTTAGCGCTTCGCCATGCTGCAAACCAATTAGCACAAGCCGAGCTTAACTTATCGTACACCCAAGTACGTGCGCTAAGCGCTGGTGTGGTTTCTAACTTACAACTACTTGATGGTGCATATGCGGTAACGGGTAGCCCGCTTTTAGCAATTGTGGCTAATAAGGCCGACCTTGTTGCCGATTTTAGAGAAAAATCATTACTCAATATGAAACCAGGTAGTTTGGCGCAAGTGGTATTTGATAGCCGGCCAGGTGAGGTTTACAACGCGCATATAAGCACGTTTGAGGCAGGCGTAAGCGATGGGCAACTCAGTGCAAATGGCTCGCTTAGTAGTACCGAAACCAGTAATCGTTGGGTGCGCGATGCTCAGCGCCAGCGTATTCATTTAGTGATGCCAGATAACGCTAAATTAATTGCTAATATGCCAAGTGGTGCGCGTGCCACTGTGCAACTATTGCCAGAGTCAACAATTGGGCAATGGTTAGCGTCGGCTCAAATTAGGTTTATTAGCTGGCTACACTACATTTATTAATGGAGGCCGTATGACTCAAGCTGTTAGCCAAGCACCGCAATTAGACTCAAACGGTTTACGCCAAGCGCTGCGCATAGCCGGTGGTTGCACCATAGGGTTTACTATTAGTAAATTAATGAACTGGCCATACGGTATATTTTTTACTGTTTACCCTATGTTGCTACTTGGTTTAGTGCCGGTGTTAAATAAAAGCATTGTGCGCCAGTTTTTAGCCAGTGCCGCCATTAGTATTCCAATGGTTTTAATTATGCAGGGCTTGTTTTCGCACCTTCCGGTACTGATGACCATTATCGTATTTTTAGCGTTTTGCTTTTTGTTTTATCAAATGAGCTCAGGCGCGGCTTTTTTATTTGGCGCACTAGGCGTGGTTGGGTTGTCGATTCAACTGCACTTTTCAAGCTATGTAACCGGTACAAGTAGTGTATACCCGCTTATTTTAAGTAATGGTTTGGCTACTGTTCTCTCTATTGTCATAGCGTTTGTTATGCATGGTGTTTTTCCTGATGTAACCGCGCGTGCCGTGAGAGCGGTACCCGCTAAAGCCAAAGAAAGCATTCGCCATGAGGTATTATTATGCGCAACGGTTGCTACGCTTTCGTTTGTGGCGTTTCAAGTGCTCGATTTACAAGATTCAATATCGGCGCAAGCCTCATCGGTATTAATTTTGTTTTCGCTGTGCTGGAAAGCCGCAGGTATGGCCGGTTGGCAGCGCGCTATTGGTACATTAATTGGCTGTAATGCTGCGTTGTTGGCGCAAGTGTTATTGTATAATCACTCTGACTTTTTATTGTTTCCGGTGCTTATACTGTGGACGTTATCGTTTGTATTTAGCCGTTTTCATATTATTGGTGGCGGCGCACCGGGCATTGGATTTGGTGTGTTAACCACGTTTGGTATTTTGTTTGGCAACTCACTAGGCCCCGGGCAAGACCTTGTTTATAGCGCCATGTATCGCTTTAGCTCTGTTGCGGTGGCTATTGTGGCCAGTCTATCTGCGGTGTATGTAATGCACCATATATTAAATCGCTTTAGTGCCACCCGCCATCATACCTACGAATAGCCCACTCACGCCTACGGTTAACTATTAGCTGTAGGCGTAAATTAAGCATACTTTACTGTAAAGCCTTATAAACTTAGTGAGTTATAACTTAATGTTACCGCGCAGGGCTTTGGTTTGCCCATGTTTGGTTTTTTTATCCATGCGCTTGCGCTGCGAGCTACGGCTTGGCTTGGTTGCGCGGCGGGCTTTGTTTACCTTAGTTGCGCTTAAAATTAAATCTTTTAAACGTTTTAGTGCATCTTCTCGGTTAAGCTCTTGGGTGCGAAAGCTTTGGGCTTTAATTACCACCACGCCCTCTTTGGTGATCCGAGAGTCGTTTAGCTTTAATAAACGCTCTTTGTAAAAATCGGGTAACTTTGAGCGGTTAATATCAAAGCGTAAATGAATGGCGCTGGCTACTTTGTTAACGTTTTGGCCACCGGCACCTTGCGAACGTATAGCAGTTAGCTCTAGTTCCCATTCATCTATAGTGACAGTATTTGAAATAGTTAACATTACGTTCAGCTCTTATCGACAAAAATGCAGTATAACATTTGTAACTATATTTGTGCTGAATCAGCTTAAGTTATAGAACTTTAAAGTATTTATACTACTTTATAGCCTAAATACACCTAATACTTTAGTTATGTATTGGCAAGCGCTTACATTTAGTTTTTAATGGCTTTAATTAAATAATAGGAAACGCCCAATGAAAAAAATAATTTTATCACTTAGCTTATTAGCAATGAGTTTTTCAAGCCTTGCTGAAGATATTAGCGAAGGCCAATTACAAAGCTACATGAAAGCACTGCCGGCTGTTTCTAGCTGGGCTAGCAGCCAAGATTCGTTAAAAAACCTAGATTTAGCAAGCATGCTAGGTGGCTCTGCAGATCAAAATGTTGAAGAGCAAAGCTCTCTTGCTAATAGCGCATTAAGCATGATTAAAGAGCAAGGCTTATATAAAAGCTTTGCCGATATTACTAACCGTTACGGTTTTTCGCCTGAAGAATTAGTATCTGTTGGCTCAGAAGTATCTATGGCTTACATCGAAAACCTTAAATCGGGTCTTTCAGCTGAAAACCAAGAAACAGCAAATAAAGTAATGGGCGGCCTGCAAAGCCTTAAAAGTGCTAAAAGCAGTGACGCTAGCTCGTTAATGGGCTCGTTTGGTAAGGCTTCAAGCGCGGCTGAAGAATCTACAGACCCACTAGTAAGCGAAAACAACCTTGAGCTTGTGAGCGAGTACATGCCACAGCTGCAAAAGATTTTTGCACTACTATAATTGTACAAATAACCTAAACGTAGGTTAAGTAAACACGTACATAAAAGGTGGCATTTGCCACCTTTTTTAATGCCTAAAATTTAAAAGCCTTACGACATTTTACGAATTGTACTCAGCGGTGCTATTCGTAAAATCCAATGCAGAAATGTCCACGGCCAGCTTGGCACAAAGCTGTTGGCTTTTTCTTTATTTATTGCTTTTACCAGTGCTTTGCAGCCAGTTTCGGTATCAACAATAAACGGCACTGTTTTTACTTTTTCGTTTATTTCGCTTCTTATAAAACCTGGGTGTACGCAGCTTACTTTTATAGGCGTGTGCATTACATCTATGCGTATGCCTTCACTTAATGAGGTAATAGCCGCTTTAGTGGCGGCGTAAACGGTCATGGCGCGCCTAAAACCACGTACAGCACTAATAGATGAAATAGTCACTAAATGACCATGGTTTTGCGCTCTAAAAATTTCCATTGCGGCCTCAGCTTGCGCAAGTGCGGCCACAAAGTTAGTTTGTGCGGTTTGTTTGTTGGCATTAAAATAACCCGTACCAATAGAGGCTCCTTTGCCCATACCAGCGTTTATAATCACTCTATCAAGGCCGTTAAGCTCTTCTTTAAAGGCGTTAAATACGCTAAATACTTGCTCGTGGTCGTTAACATCAAGCACTTTTATGCTAATGGTTATATTTGGGTTTATTTGTTCAAGCTCACTTTTTAGCTGCTCTAATAGCTCAAAGCGCCGAGCACATAAAGCAAGATTACAACCTTGTTTTGCAAACTCTTTTGCCATGCCTTTGCCTAAGCCTGAACTTGCACCTGTTATTAGTATGTTTTTGCGCATAATTAGATCCTTAGGTGTATGTAATTAATTTTTGTTGTGGGTGGCACTCTAAAAAGTGATGCTCGTTTAAACTACTTATCGTTAATTTTTGATTTTTTCCTTTGCCGCGCGCCACTACTTTGGTTACGCCTGCGTTTACTAAGCTCCAATTAATATCAATAAAGCGCTCGAGCTTTAGCCCCATTAAATGGCTGGTTATAATGCTAATAGGCCCGCCAGAGGTATAAATAAGTACCTTTTTACCGTGGTTTTCATTGGCTATTTGTTCAAGCGCGCCAAGTACACGCGCAGTAAATGCATTAAAGCTTTCGTTATATTGAGTGCTGTCGGGATTGAGTACCCATTGCTGTATGGCGCTAATAAATACCGTTTTAAAGTATTCCATAGGCTCGGCTTGCTTGCTAAGTGCCGCGCGAACTTGGCTTGGGGTGGCAAGCTGTGGGTTATAAACCGCTAAAATATGTTCGTGATCGTACTCGTTTAATCGCGCATCGTTTATTACCACTGGCGTATTATTCGCACTTGCTAAACTCAGCTCTGCGGTTTGATTATGGCGCAGCATACTGCCTGCAAATACAGCATCGGGCTTAAGCTGCTTTTGTGCTAAATATTCACCCAGTAGTGTGGCTTGCTGTTGCCCTTTTGTTGAGAGCGTATCGTAATTATCAGCCGAAAAACTGGCCTGCCCGTGGCGTACTAAATATAAAATACACATTAGACTTTACCTTGGTTGTTAATGGCTTTTTTACAGCGCCATAAAAGGTAATGTACAAACACCCAAAAGTGTTTAAAGGCGGGGTTTTTAGTTTGCCCATGGTGATAGCGGTAATAAATTTGCTGCACAATGCCGGCAAGTCTAAATAGCCCGTACACTTCGTAAAAGGTAAAGTCATCTACGGTTATATTCATTTTTTTACAGTAGTAGGCCACTACTTCTTTGCGCGTTAGCATACCCTCTAAGTGAGTGGGTTGACGGCGCGTGGCTTGGGCTAAAAAGTCATCTCCTGGCTCTACCCAGTAAGCCAATGTATTGCCCAAATCCATAAGTGGGTCGCCAAGTGTGGCAAGTTCCCAATCTAAAATACCCAGTACGTTGGTGTAGTCGTTTGCATCAAGCACAACGTTATCAAACCTAAAATCGTTATGTGTTATGCAAATGCGCTCGTTACTTGGCATGTTGTTTTCAAGCCACTTAATGACTTTTTTGCCGCTGGGTACATTCCAGGTTTTGGCTTTAGTAAAGCGCTCGCTCCAGCCGCTAATTTGGCGCTGGGTGTAGCCTTTGCCTTTGCCTAAATGGCTTAAATTGGCCTGCTTGTAATCTACTTTGTGTAACTCTACTAGGCAGTCGAGTACGTTTTCGCACAGCTTTTTGGTGCGCTCGGGCGTGGGGGTTAATCCGCGTGGTAAATTTTTACGCGGAATTATCCCCGTAAGCTTTTCCATAACGTAAAAGTCGGTGCCGAGTATGTTTTCATCGTCGCAAAACGCCTCCATATTTGGCACATAGCTGTAAACTGGTTTTAGCGCTTGCTGCAGCTTATATTCACGGGCCATATCGTGTGCGCCTTTGGCTTTGGTGCCTTTGGGCGCACGGCGTAAAATAAGCGATTGCTCTGGGTACTCTAGGCAGTAGGTCCAGTTTGATGCCCCCCCTGCGTATTGAGTAACACTTGGCTCGCCAGTTAACTGTGTAAGGTGCTGTTTAAGCCAGGCATCTACTTTTTGTGTGTCGAGCTCTTCGCCTTGGCGTACGTTTTTGGCTTGATCTAATAATTGTGTGTTCATTGCTAGCCTTTATTATTTTGATTTTAAACGTTGCATAGAGCGTGTTTTTTTCAGCATATTTTTAATGTACCACTCAATGGGGAGTAGTTTTTTCATTAAAAAGGCCTGTTTACCTAATTTATGGGTCAAAATTAAAAATGGGCGGTTAAGCGACTGCTGATAAATAATATCGGCAACTTGCTCTGCGTTTATGGGGGAGCGCTCAAAGGCACGGTTAAGCATGGTTTTCAAGGCCGGCTCGCTGGTGCGCATGGATTCATCAAGATTGGTTTTAAAAAAGCTCGGGCACACAACACTTACATCTATATTATCGTGGGCGAGTTCGAGCTTTAGGGTTTCGCTAAAGCCTATAACCGCCGCTTTTACAGCGTTATAACTGCTCATAAACGGAATAGGGGTAAGCCCTGCTTGTGAGGCTATATTAATAAAGTAGCCACCGCCTTGTTGCACAAAGGCGGGGTAAAACGTTTGGCACACCCGCACCATAGAGAGCAAATTAATATCCATAATCCACTGCCATTGCTCAAGCGATTCGCCCTCAAGCGAGCCGCCCGTGGCAACGCCTGCGTTATTTATAACAATATCTACGCCCTGCCACTTGGTCTGGATAATATCGTAAAGCCCCTTTACATCTGCTTGCTTGGTTACATCGCAGGCGTAAAAAAAGGCATCGCTTTTTAGTGCTTGCAGCTCACTAATGGTTATGGCTGCACGCTCGGCGTTTATATCGGCAATACAAATTTGTAAGTTAGCGCCCAAATTACTTGCGTAACTCAGGGCTAACGCTTTACCCAGCCCTGTGGCTCCACCTGTTATTATTAGTCGTGTTTTCATGGTGTTGCCTTAGCGGTATTTGTTAAGTTCGAGGCGCGAAACCATGCCCATATGTACTTCGTCTGGGCCATCTGCAAGGCGTAAAATACGCCCCATTGCATTAAACGAGGCAATAGGAAAGTCGCTCGACACCCCAGCGCCCCCAAACACTTGTATTGCCATATCTGAGACCATTTGCAGCATATTAGGCACGACTACTTTTATGCTCGATATTTCGGTCATGGCGTGTTTAACGCCTTGAGTGTCTATTTTCCATGCCGCGTGCAGGGTTAATAAACGGGCTTGGTCTATTGCCATACGCGCTTGCGCAACGCGTTCTAAATTACCGCCTAATTTAAGTAAGGGTTTACCAAAAGCACTGCGCGACAGCCCGCGTTTAATCATGAGCTCTAAACAGCGCTCTGCTGCGCCAATTGCGCGCATACAATGATGAATTCGCCCAGGCCCTAAGCGCCCTTGTGCAATGGCAAAACCTTTGCCTAACCCTAAAATAAGATTTTGTTTTGGTACGCGTACGTTATTAAATTCCATTTCGCCGTGGCCGTAGGGGGCATCAAAATCGCCACAGGCACTTAGCATACGCTTAATGTTTACACCCGGTGTGTTTAGCGGCACAAGTACCATTGAATGCTGGCTGTGTTTATCGTTTTCGGGGTTAGAAAGCCCCATAAAAATAGCCACCTGTGCATTAGGATGACCAAGGCCGGTGGTCCACCATTTTTTGCCATTTAAAATAAGCTCGTCGCCATCAACATCTATGGTTGCTTGCATGTTTGTCGCATCTGATGAAGCGACATCGGGTTCGGTCATGGCAAATACTGAGCGAATATCGCCATTTAATAATGGGGTTAACCACTGCTGTTTTTGCTCATCATTTGCAAAATGATAAAGCACTTCCATATTGCCGGTGTCGGGGGCATTACAATTAAATATTTCTGAGGCAAATAAACATTTACCCATTTGCTCTGCAATAGGGGCGTACTCTAAGCAGGTTAAGCCTTGTGCTAGTTCTGCATCGGGTAAAAATAAGTTCCACAGGCCAGCGGCTTTTGCTTTAGTTTTTAATGGCTCAATGTGCTCACTTAGTTGCCAAGTGGTCCAATCGTTTGAATTATTTTTAGCATGGTTATGCGCAACTACTGCTTGCTCAATAGGCAATACGTGCTCATCCATAAAGGCGGTTACACGCTTTAGGTAGTCTTGGCTTTTTTGGCTTGGCTCAAAGTTCATTAGGGTTGCCTGTTTATTTTTTAGTTAACCCAGCATAAAACATTCGCCCGAATGAATTAAATGAAATATATTACCAGTTAAGTGTGAATTACATTCATAATGTGAGCGGGTAATAATGATTGAAGCTAAAAATATTCAGCAGTTAGATTTAAATTTACTTAAAATATTTGAATGCCTATACCGTGAAAAAAACATGAGCGAAACCGCAAAGGTGCTATACATAACGCCCTCAGCAGTCAGCCATGCTATAAAACGTTTGCGTTGTGTATTAAACGATCCGTTATTTGAGCGCCAAGGGCAATTAATGCTGCCCACCCCTGCGTGCCAACGTATGGCACCCGAGCTAATAGATTTACTCGAAAAATTACGCCAAGTGCTACAAGCCTGCGGTGACTTTAATTTAGCGACCACTGCGCAAACTTTTAAAATAGCCCTGCACGATGCAATAGAGCCTATTGTTTTGCCTAAATTGCAACTTGCACTGGCAAAACATGCTCCAAATGCAAGCTTAGCGAGCGTAAAATTAAGCCGTGAAGATATGCATAAGCAATTAGCTAATCATCAAATAGATATGGCAATTGATGTAGCACGGCCAATAAAAGCGCCCATTAGCCATGCTGTTCTCTCAAGTGATCACTTTTGTGTACTCATGAAAAAAAACCACCCGCTTAAAAACCAACTCAATATAGACAATTATTTAGCGGCTAAGCATGTTGCGGTATCTAACCGGGCAACCGGTACTGTTATTGAAGATATTGCGTTATTGCAATTGAGTTTTAATAGGCAGGTGGCTATACGTTGTCAAAATTATTTTGCCGCGAAAGAGGTAATAAAAGACGCGCCATTTTTACTTACTTTACCTTCAATGGTTGCCAGTCAATTGCTAGACGACACGCTAATAGCACGCCCCGTGCCCACTACTATGCCTGCTATTTATCAGCATTTATACTGGCATCAAAGTACTGATAAAGACGACGCTTTAATATGGTTACGCGGGCAAGTACAGCCTATTTTTAAACGTTAATAGCTATAAAAAAAGCGCCAAACTTAGTGAACTAAATTTGGCGCTTCGCATTATTTTTTAAGCGTTTACAAAGCGTTTGTTTTTAAACTTAAGCCCAGCAATTAATAATAGCGGCCCAATAAACATGGCAAGGCCATATACACCGCCCGTTACTGCGTATTCGGGCTTATTTAAAAAGCTTATAGCAATTAAAATAGCCAGCGATGCGTTTTGAATCCCTACCTCAATCCCAAGTGTTAGTGAATCGGTCAGGTTAAGGTTTGAAAGTTTAGCTATGAGCAAGCCAATGACCATTGAGCCAATATTTAATGCAAGGCAGGCCCAAAATACAGCATCAAACGAGTTTATGAGTAAGGCGCGTTCTTTTATTACTAGCGCGGCTATCATGGCAAGCATAAAAAATAACGAAAAACGCCTAAAAAACGGCTCGCTTTTAATCGCAAATTCGCTTTTAAAATGGCGCAGGCTTATCCCTATGGCTACAGGCACTAAGGTGATTACAAATAGCCCAAGAGATGTAGTTAATATAGAAAAATTAGCATCGTCTTGCGGCGCAAATTGGTGCATGGCAAAGCCAATAATAAACGGGGTGGTAATAATGCTAATAGCAGTTGAGGCAGCGGTTAAGCTTACCGAAAGCGCTAAATTAGCCTTTGCCAGCTGGCTCACTACGTTTGACATAGTACCACCTGGGCACGCGGCTAAAATCATTAACCCTATTGCTATAGGCGTGGGTAAATTAAGTAAATAACACAAACCTAAAGCCAGTAGCGGCATGGCAATAATTTGGCCTAGTAAGCCCATAGCAATTGCTAAGGGCTTTTTAAAAAGCCGCGTAAAGTCGCCAACTGTAAGCCCAAGCCCCATGCCAAACATAATAAGGGCAAGGGCGAGTGGGAGTATAATTTCTGTTAAAAATGATGCGTTCAAATTAGGCGGCCTCTGTTGTTTTTAATGCCAGCACTTCGTAGTTAAATGAGTACGGGGTTAGCAGCGTTTTTATCTGTTGTTGCAGCGCGTTTAACTCATCTTCATTAACTAAAATTGTGGCTTTTATGCCTAACTTTTTATCAGCAAACACATTTATTTGCACGGTTTTGTTGATTAATTGCTCGCTAAGAGCCTCTGTAATGGTTTGTTTTATTTCTAGGCAAACCAGTTCGGGCTTATAAATTTTACCTACGGCAGTAAGCGGTATTTCATCAATTATATAAATAGCTTTTGGTATTGCTGCTCGCTCAGGTATGTTGGCGCTAACATATGCGGTGAGAGCATCAAGTTTAAGCGAGCTATTTGGGCTTAGCGTTACGTAAAGTACCGGCACTTCGCCTGCGTAGCTGTCGGGGCGTGGCACGGCGGCTGCAAGTGTTACATCGGGGTGGCTGGTTGCGGCATCTTCTATCATTTTGGGGTCTATATTGTGCCCGCCACGTATTATTAGCTCTTTTTGTCTACCACATAAGGATACATACCCGCTCTCATCGATTTTTCCTAAATCGCCGGTTCTAAAATACTGTTGGCCGTTTTCATCAACTACCCATGCGCCTTGGTTATGCGCATCTTCTACGTAACCGGGAAATACGTTATTACCAGTTATTATTATTTCGCCAACATCGAGTGTATCGCAAATTTTAACAAGCGTGCCTTGCTCGTTTATATCGGCAATTTTAAGCGTAATACCAGGTATTGGCAGCCCTACAGAAGCCTCTTTATTAATTGGGTTTACAGGCATTAACGTACTTACTGAGCTGCCCTCAGTTGAGCCATAACCCTCTACCAGTGGGGTGTTTGTGAGTTTAGTAAACAGGGCTTGTAAATCTGATGAAAGCGGCGCGGCGCCACAAATAGCAAACTTCATTTTAAGCGGTGGCACCGATATTTTTTGCGAGGCAATTTGCTCAACCATAGCAGCGTAAACCGTAGGTACGGCGGTCATAACGGCTACATCGTAATTATTAATTAGGGTGAGTAAGTTTTGAATGATGTTTTTACCTCTAAAGCCAGAAGGGCTTGCGAGTAAAATTTTACAGCCTTTCATAACCGAGGCTATGCCTGTGGCTACCGCCGCATTTACATGAAATATGGGCAAACCTACTAGCATGGTATCGCCTGCGTTTACTGGCGAAAGCAAATTAACCTGCCCTGCATTGGTGAGCTGGTTTAAGTGTAAGTGCTTGGCAAGTTTTGGTAGGCCGGTGGTACCACCCGTATGAAAATACGCGCACACATCGCTTTGCTCAGGCAAAGTAAAATTAGCTGCTTGCGTACTTTGCGCCGCGAGTAATTTTTTAAACCCATACACGGGTACTTTATTATTTTGCGAGCACGCTATGTCGTCACCAAATAAGCTAATAACCGCTTTTAGGCCGGGTATATGCTCTTTAATTGCCATTACTTTTTGCCAAATATCGCTACCAGGGACTGGGCCTAGGGCAATGATTACTTTGGTATTGGCTGAGATCATAATTTCTTTCATTATGGACTCATCAAGCAAGGGGTTTATGGGGTTTGCAATGCCTGCGGCCTCTGCTGCCCAAAGCGATACATAGGTTTCAGGGAAGTTAGGTAATACCAGCGAGGTAACCTCGGTTTTTGTTATACCTAACGAGTGCAATGCATTGCCAAGCCCTGTTACGTTTTTTGCGAGCGCGTTGTAACTCATTTTACGGTGCGGATTAGCAAAGCTTTTACCTTTAAAGGTCATTAAAATGCGATGAATAAGCCTTTTTGCAAACGGAATTTGCGCTTCGCTAATGCAGTCGCCATCTAAAATGTATTCAATAGCGGTTGCATCACCAAAGTCTTTTGCCGATTGTAAAATGGCATGATAAGTAGAGCGAGGAAGTTGCTCTGGTGATATTTCAGCAAGGTTTAAATTGCCAACATCGGCGTGGTTTTTAATTGTTGTTATATTCATAAAACCCTCAACGTATCTTTATAATGTGTGTGTTTGCGTGTGAGTGCATAGTATTTAAACGCGGCTTTGGGTGTGTGGGCCATTACCGCGCAAATTTTAGTCTATCAAAATTAAGCTATTGCCAGTGTTTTAATCTAAAAAGCTGTTATCTTTTGCGGCAACAACCTGATACATGGGCTGAAAGTTCCCCCATGTAACTAGCTCTGAGCCATTGGCTTGTTTAGTGTGTAGCGCAACATCGTGAGAAATAAGCTTAGGCTCGCCTGCGGCTTGCGCTAATAATTGGCTTTGGCAGCAGCTATCTAGCAATACAAAATTGGCAACTGCGGCATCAACCGACGAACCAACGGTAAGTAAACCATGGTTTTGCAAAATAACAGCGCAGTGATCAGCCAGTGACTTAGCTATCATATCGCCCTCTTCGCTGTCGGCCACTACGCCGCTAAATACATCAAATACGCTGTGGTTTTCGTAAAATACGCAGGCATCTTGCGAAATTGGTTTAAGTAACTCTCCTAATGCCGAAAACGCACGGCCATAACGTGTATGGGCATGGGCTACTGCGTTTACGTCGGGTCGTGCCATGTGTATGCGTGAATGAATAGCAAACGCGGCGTTATTAATCGGTGTGCTGCCTTCAATAATATTACCTTTATGATCAACCCGAATAAGATCTGACGCTTTAATATGCGAAAAATGCATACCCACAGGGTTTACCCAAAAGGTATCGGGCTCTATGCAGTCGCGAAGTGTTATGTGCCCCGCAAGTCCTTCGTCAAAGCCATACATAGCAAATACTCTAAAGCCTGCGGCTAGGCGTTGTTTTTCGTAGCTGCGTTGCTCGTTTAGGGTGTTAAATTTAGGCGGCATAATAAGTTTAAATTTGTCGCTGCCTATGGTCATTTTTGCGGCTTGCTGCTCTAGTGTATTGCTCATAATAATCCTAAATTAAACTCTGTTGACTTTAGTTTAGTCTCGCTTAAGATAAATAGAAGTGATGTTAATTAATGGTTAAACATAAATACTATGCATGGAAAGATAGATTTAAACCTGTTTGTAATACTTAAAACGGTATATCAAGAGGGCAGTATTACCACTGCAGCGGATAAACTGCATTTAACGCAACCTGCTGTTAGCCATGCGCTTTCTCGCCTTAGAGAAAAGTTTGACGACCCATTATTTATTCGCCACGGTCGGCGTATGGTGCCCTCACCTTTTTGCCAAAAAATAATAGCGCAAGTTATTGAGTCGGTGCAGGTATTAGAGTCAACCTTAAATAACGAACGGCTTTTTGATATAGCCGCCTTTAAGCGCGAAATTAAATTTGGCTTTAGAGATATTTTAGAATCGATATTTTTTCCGCCGCTAATGAGCGACCTACTCACAAACACCCCCAATATCACGATTAACAGCCGACAGGTGTCGCATGTTGATATGGAAAAATCACTCGAAAACCAAGAGCTCGATATAGTCATTGATGTGCTTACCCCAACGAGTAACCACATAAAAAACACCTTTATTTGTAATGAGCATTTTTCGCTAATTTGTAGGCACGATCACCCAATATTAAATGACTTAACCGTACAAAATTACGCAAAGGCATCGCACGCGTTGGTGTCGTTAAAAGGTGCGCAGGTAGATATTATTGATATGGCGCTGGCAAAGCATGCACTTGCCCGTAATGTAGTGCTTAAATGTGAGCATTATTTTGCGGCGACTAAAGTGATTAGCCAAAGCGACATGATAATGACAATGCCAAACGCGTACGCGCAAGTATTAAAAGAGCAAATGCCTGTGCATGTAACTAGCTTGCCGTTTGATGTGCCGTTAATGCCCGTGCACATGTATTGGCACGAACAAGCCGATGACGATTTAGTAAATAGTTGGATGCGAGAAAAGCTGCTAGGTTTAGCCCAGCAACTTATCCCCGCTGACAAACTTAAAAGCGGTAATTAAATTGTGCGTGATAACTGCGCCCACGCTCTGATAAAAAACGGTGTGCGTAGCTAATTACTGGCACATCGTTGGCCTGCGAAAAAGTGTGTTTATCGGTTAGGTTTTTAGCTAATAACGCCACCGACCAATCTCCTTCACTGCTACCTAGCTCTATACGTAAATTTAGTTTTTCAAAAGCGCTTTGCTTGGCTATTGGGTCAAGATCTTGCTCTAAAAAGTAATCGTCACTAAAGTTAAGCGCTAAATTGCTACTTAAAGTTAAATTAGAAAATACCTCGGTATTGTAATCAATCGCTATATTGCCTGAGTAATCGGGAGCAAACGCGCCAGTTTGCCCGGTTAAATCTTGAAATGCTTGGCCAAGTAACTCGCTTTGCATAACCGTTGGCGATGCACTGGCGTATTGTTCGTATTCAAAATCAAGCACCGCAAGGTTTGCCGATAGCTGCCAACTTTGATTTATTGCCCAGCGCGAATCGAGCTCAATCCCTTTTACTTCGGTTTCGGCGGCATTTTTAACTACAAATGCATTACCATTAAATTCAGATACTTGTAGGTCATCGTACAGGGTGTAAAACAGTGTAGCGTTTACTTGTAGAGTATTTTTAATTGGCTCGGCTTTTATGCCAAATTCAAAGTTTGTGGCTTTTTCGTCGTCAAACTCAAAGCCTGAGTTTTCATCAACCGTGTTACCTTGTGAGCCATTTAAGCCAGAGCCATCAAAACCACCGGCTTTGTAGCCTATGCCAGCGCTTGCAAATAACATGGTGTTGTTAAACCCTAAATATTGCACACTAATATTGGGTGATAAGTGCGATTCATCACGCTTAGCGTTAAGGTTATGTACCCCCGCGCCCGAAAGCTGCCCTGCAATAGTGGGCGCAGCGGCATTAGCAAATTGTTGTACGGCTTGCGGTGTGTTTGGCTCAAATACGCTATACACACTTTGTACGCTGCTTACTTCTTTTTCTTCTTTTTGATAACGCAGGCCAAAATTAGCGCGCCATTGCGCGTTTACATTCCAAGTAAGGGCGGTAAATGCTGAGTAGCTTTGTTGGTCTTGATCAAACAGCGCATTTACGCCCAATGATGTACCCACTAAATCAGGAATAAGTAACGATGCACCAAATAAAATATCGTTTGGGTGTTCAAGCTCGCTGCTCATGTAAAAAATGCCCGCTACGTATTCAAGCGTGCGCCCTGTTGGCGAGCTTACTCTAAACTCTTGCGTAAACTGGTTATAGTTTTCTAAGTAGTCTTGTTTTATAAGCGGGATTTCTGAAAAGTCCGCGTCAAAGGTTGAGTCCCAATCGTACTCGCTATACGTGGTTACAGAGGTAAATTCGTATTCACCATGGTTATAGGTTAACTGTAGTGAGGCATTATCAAGCGTGGTTTTACTTTGCTCATTAAGCCCACCTGGGTGACCATCGCCCGATACCGAACTTGTGTAATCAAGGCCCGAGTTGTCGCTTAATAAAAGTGAACGATACCCTACATTGCCTGGGTTAGTAGGGTCATTTGCTATTTGTAAATCTCGGTTGGGAGTATCAATAATGTATTGGTAGCGCGAGCCATGCGATTCAAACTCACCGTGTTCCCACTTAAACAATGCGTTTATATCATCGTTTATTTGCCAATCTATTGATAAACGTGCACCTGATGAGTCGTTAGATTGCTCATCACTTTGGCGCGCTTGGTTATATAAAAAGCCATCAACAGAGTGGTCAAACGCGGCAATACGTATGGCTAAATCATCGTTAATAGGAATATTTATAACGCCTGTAAAGCGCTTTTCGTTATCAGAGCCAAACTCTGCCGATACGTTGCCTTCAAGTACATCGGTTGGCGAATTTGAGATCATACTAAAGGCTCCTGCTGTGGCGTTTTTACCAAACATAACCGACTGCGGGCCTTTTATAAGCTCAAGGCGCTGCATATCTAAAAATGGAAATTTAGCCTGATGCCCGCGCCCTAAATACACGCCATCTTTATACATAGCAACCGATTGCTCAAAGCCTGAGTTAGTACCCGAGCCAATGCCGCGTACAAAAATACGTTTGCTGCTTGAGGTTTCGGTTATATGCACGTTAGGTAGGTTTTCACTTAGGGCGAGTAAATCGTCAACACTGTTTTGCTCGAGGTAGTCGCCAGAAAGCGCTTGAATAGAGGTAGGAATATCTTGTAGCGATTGGACCCGCTTTTGCGAGGTGACGGTAATGGTTTCAAGCTCACTTTTATTTATTTTTTGCTCGCCGGCTTGTGCCATACCCACGCTTAATGCGCTGAGCGTAAATAAAGTAAGTGTTTTTTGTTTTAAAAAACTAGGTTTTAAACGTGTGTGTTCAGTTGTCATAGCTGCAACTCCATTATAGAGGTTATTTTTATTGGATAATTTTGCGTCTATTTCATACTGACGAGTCTTAAAATAAATAACAGTGATGTTTATTTATTCAACACTATTAGTAATATTTATAGTTAAGCGAAAAAGTGTTGTTTTAAATGGGGTTATAGCGGGTTTAAAGTGGATTAAAAAATATCTGTGGATTAGCGGTTTTATTTGCTACTGCCGAGCTTGGGGTGTTTGCTGCATTGATAAAGGCAGTAAGCTGTGGTGCATTTTCGCAAAAAATAATATCCAGTGCTAAACGGTTTTTGCCGTATAAGCCTCGGTGAATCATATTGGCTGAAAACAACAGTAAGTCACCCGCATTAAGTTTAATAACTTTGCCTGTAGTTAAGTTATCGCTTGGCAGCTTATTATTTTTTGCAAAACGTACATTTAGCTCCTCTGGTGTATCCCAATTTTTATGCGAGCGGGGCACAAGCTCTATGCCTGGTTCGTCTTCAAGGGCTAACCGGCAGTGCACTACGTCGGGCCCGTTTAACGCAGCTTGTTGCTCTTGCACATTTAAATGGTATTGCATATCGCGATGCCAATAATTTTTTTGTGTAACATTAACGGGATTAAAAAATAACTGAGTATTTAAAAACAGTGGCTCACTAATCGCCTGTTTTACACGCTTAATTAATTTGTTATCAGCTATTAAACTAAATAAGGCTTCGTTTTGCTGCGCCGTTAAATACTCACTATTTGTTATGCCCGAGCTATTAATTGCACGGGATTGATAAAACTCACGGTTATTAGTTTTCCACTTTGTATGAAAGGCATTAACTAGGAGCTTAATTTTATTTAGCTCTTCGGTGCTGTAAAGCCCCTTTACAAGCATGTAACCGTTTGATTTATAGCTGTTCATTGTGGTTCTTCATTTAATATTGCAGCAACGCGCTCAGCAAGTTCTGGCAGTACATCTTGTGCAAACCATGGATTCTTTTTAAGCCAAATATTATTGCGTGGGCTTGGGTGTGGTAGCACCAAATGCTCCGGCCAATACTCACGCCACGATTTTACTAACTCGGTTAAGGGCCTGTTTTTAGTATGCGGTAAATGATAAGCCTGCGCGTATTTACCAAGCACGATTGTAAGCTCTAAATTTGGCAGAGCGGCCAGTAATTGCGCTCTCCAAGCGGGTGCACATTCTTTACGCGGGGGTAAATCGCCCGACTTACCTTTACCAGGGTAACAAAAGCCCATAGGTAAAATAGCTATTTTTTGCGGATCATAAAACTCATCAACACTTAGCCCAAGCCACTCGCGTAGGCGGTTTCCGCTGGCATCGTTAAAGGGCTTGCCAGTTTCGTGTACTTTTATGCCCGGTGCTTGGCCGGCAATTAAAATACGTGCATTGGCATTAAATTGTATAACGGGGCGAGCACCTAACGGTAAATGAGGTTCACAGATCACGCATTTACTAACTTGCTCAATTAAATTGATCGGATCCATATAAATCTGGCCTTAAATGCTTAAATTTTGTTCTAAACGGCCATTTAGACCTAATGAGTTGGTAAAAAATCGGTTTATTTTACTCAAATTAGTTATTAGTTGGTAAAATCGTGATCTCATCTAAAAACAACAACTAATTATCTGATATATTTATTGTTTTTCTGACCATACGGCAAATTCGTTACCACTCGGCTCGGTAAAATGAAAGCGGCAGCCACCGGGGAACTCAAAAATAGGTTTTACTATTTTGCCGCCATATTGCGCTACTTTTTTATAGGTAGCGTGAATGTCGTTACTGTAAAACACCAGCAGTGCGGCCCCATGTTGAGTAAGTGATTTAAGCGGTGCTTTAAAAAAGCCACCATCAAGCCCTTGGCCGCTAAATGCCGTATACTCTGGGCCGTAGTCGGTAAATTGCCAGTTAAACACGTTAGTAAAAAAGCTTTTTGTGGCTGTTAAATCGCACGCGGGAAACTCTACATAATTTAGTTTTTCGTGGTTGCTCATTTTAAATTTACTCTTTGGCTTGCCAGTATTGACCACTGTAAACCTTCGTAATTAGCTAAGCAATAACCTTAAAATGGCAGAGATCAGTATTTTACTAACATGCTAGGCACGAATGTTAAATTAACTAGAATATACAAATGAGAATCGCTATCTTTTGTATTTGTAAGCTTTATAATAACGCCTTATTTTTATTCTCGTATTTGAATAAGGGATTTGTTAATTATGCAGGCACCTCTGCACATAGCACCTTTTACAAAAACTAACCTAGCTGCGCTTTTAAAGGTGGCCCAAAGCTATAGAGTGTTAGTATTTTTGCGTTTTATTATTGCCATAGTGGGTGGCTATGCGTTTACCTCAGCGTGTATTTCAGTGTTAAGTGTACTGCTGCCCATTCCTAAGCAAGATGCCGTATTACTGTGTGTGTCTATCAGTATCTTAATTTACGCCGCAGTGTTTATTTATGCGTTTTCGGTTAAGTCGTTAAAAACTGTTTGGATCAGTATTTTACTAAGCACAGGTTTTTTTGTTGCTGTATTGGCATTACTGAAGGGTTGGCTATGAAAGACAGTTTTTTTAGGTCGATGACATGGCTACATACCTGGGTGGGCTTACTTACCTGTTGGATTATTTACGTAATATTTTTTGCAGGCACAGCGAGCTTTTTTAGAGATGAAATAAACTTGTGGAATCAGCCGGCTATACACAATGTGCAAGCCCAAACCGACAGAGTGGCCGCGCAAAGGCAGCAAATTATAAAGGGCTTTGATTATTTAAATCAGCACGCTGCAAATTCTCCTAGTTGGCGTATTACCTTGCCTGAAGAGCGAATACCATATTTGGTATATGGCTATGCAAAACCTAAAGAGCCGGGGCAGCGCCGCAGCCAGTTTGTAAATACCCAATTAAACCCAAACACCATGCAAGCGCTGCCTCCTTTTGTTGAAAGTAAAGGCGGTAACTTTTTTTACCGGTTGCATTATCAGCTTTATTATTTAGATGCCATAACAGGGCGCTGGGTAGTGTGTTTTGCCAGCTTTTTTATGCTGCTGGCAATAATTTCCGGCGTGGTTATTCATAAGCGCATATTTAAAGATATGTTTACTTTTAGGCGCAATAAAGGGACTCGTAGCTGGTTAGATGCGCATAATTTAAGCTCGGTACTTGCCCTGCCGTTTCATTTAATGATTACCTACACAGGCATTATTACGCTTATATTTATGTTGTTCCCCTACCCTGCGTTAACGACGTACGACAAGGGTATGCGTGGCTTTTTTAACGATGTAACACCTAGCAATAATGTGACTAATAACGCCCAAGGCAGTGCAGAATTGCTCCCTATAAACACTATTTTGGATCAAGTTTATACCAAGTGGCCTAGTGCAGATATTACGCGTGTTCAGGTTAGTAAACCGAATATGGCCGCTTCAACAGTAACGGTATTGGTAAGCCCTGCAAAGGCGCTTCGCGATCAATCTCCGCGGCTTTTGTTTAGTGGTGCTACGGGCGAGTTAGTTGCACAAACTGATGACGAACTTAGCAGTAGTAAAGCACTTTATGAATCACTTAACTCTATGCATACAGGGCGCTTTGCTACGCCTTTACTGCGCTGGCTATACGTACTTGGCGGTATTGCAGGCTGCGTAATGATTGGCTCTGGCTGCATAATGTGGGCTAAACGCATACGCGAGCGTAATAAGGGAAAAGCCTCATTTGGCTTACAATTAGTCGAAGCTTTAAACCTTGCCACCATTATGGGTTTACCACTGGCTACTTGCGCCTTTTTTATTGCCAATAGATTACTTAGTCCAACCGTAGCAGGGCGTGGTGAAAAAGAAGTTACAGCGTTCTTTTTAGCATGGTTAGTGGTTGCCGTTATGGCACTTTTAAAGCGCGATAGGCTGCAATGGCGTGTAATGGCAGCCATAAATGCTCTCGCGTGTTTGAGTGTACCGGCAATAAATGCGCTCACCACACAGGGCAATATAGTGAGCTACTTACTTAATAAACAATGGGCCTTGTTTATTTTCGATGCGGTATTTTTACTGTTTAGCATACTATTTTTAGTACAAACCGAAAAATTACGTACTGCTCCTAGCGCATCTAAAAAAACAGCTAATAACCTAGCCGATAATAAAAAGAGGCAAAAAGCATGATTGATTTACTTAGCTTTAGCCTCTGTTTGTTTGCTTTTAATGGTTTTGCTTTGGCAAAAACAGCGCATTTTAAAACGGTGTTTATAACGCGTCCCTCTAAGCTGCAAAGTAATTTACTGTTAATAGTTGCCTGGATCAGTATTTTACTAAGTTTATTGCTCTGTGTGGTTACGCAGCAGGGATACGGTACTTTACTGTTTTGTGGCTTTATGGGTCTAAGTGTATTAATTATAACGGTTTTTTATAATTTTATAGAAAAGTTGATTAAGCCATTTAGCTTTTTAAATATGTTACTGATTGGCTTATCAGGGCTATTACTGGCAGTAAATTCACTTTAGTTAGTAAAAACCTGATCCAAAGAAAGCCATTAATTTTAGGCAAAAAAATGGCAAACTATAAAGCTTGCCAACAATAGGGGGATATTCAGTATGTCCAACACTTGCATGTCTCGTTGCAAGTGCAGCTAATATAGCCCGAACATATTTAACTTACCTTACAGTGAGATGATCGTTTTATTACAGCTGTAACAATCATTTGCTCAATAACTGTAAAGCCCCTTTACATAGCCAAATATCCTACTGTTTAACCCAAATAATTTGCTCTGTAGCAAAGCCTAGTTTGTTTGCTTTAGCTATAAAATGTTGTTTAAGTTTGTCACTAACGGTAGGTGTACGCGATAAAAACCATAAAAAGTCGCGGTTATAACTTGTAATAAACGCATATTGGTAGTCGTCTTGGTCTAATTCAAAAATAACGTAAGCACCATAAAATGGACCAAAAAACGAGACTTTAAAATGGCCTGTGTCAGTCCCTTCTACAAATTTAGCTAAGCCCTGTGCTTCATCCCACTTTTGCTCTTTAGTTATAAAACCTTTGTTGAGCACTTTTACTGTGCCATCGTCATTTACGGTGTAAGTCGCGGTTACTTGCTCCATGCCCTCTTCGAATGAGTGATCAAGGCGGGCAATTTCGTACCACTTACCTTTGTATTGCTCAAGGTCAAAGTTTTTAACCGGGGTAATGCCCTCAGGTGCACTTGTACAGGCGGTGAGTAAAAATAACCCTGTAATGAGTAAAATAGTCGTAATGGCCTTCATGAAAGCTCCTTTTTAAAAGTGATGTTGTTTGTACGGCACTAAGCCAATAAAGTTTGCTAGCCGATTAAAATAAATTGCTATAGGATCAGCTAAATACTAGAGCAATTAAAAGATTTAAGCATGAAAATATGGGTAGATGCCGACGCATGCCCTGTGGTAATAAAAGAAATACTTTTTAGAGCCGCTGAGCGCACGCAAACACCAACCATTTTAGTAGCTAACCATGCAATGCGCATTCCGCCTTCAAAATTTATAAGCCGCGTACAGGTTTCGAGCGGGTTTGATGTGGCCGATGACGAAATAGTAAAACGCGTAGAAAAAGGCGATTTAGTTATTACTGGCGACATACCCCTTGCCAGTGAAGTTATAGATAACGGTGGCCAAGCACTTAACCCACGCGGTGAGCTTTACACGCCAGAGAATATTCGCTCGTTATTAAACGTGCGCGACTTTATGGATACCATGCGCTCAAGCGGCGTAGAAATGAGTGGCGGGCCACCACCGCTTAGCCAAACCGACCGCCAAAATTTTGCTAATAACCTCGACCGTATTTTAGCGCAGAAAAAGGCGAGCTAGTGTGAGTGAGCAACTAATTGGCTTAGGTGAGCAAGCCTTTAGCGTAGCCGTTTATGTGGCAAAAGCGCCGCCTATGCCCTACTTTGCAACCCTACACAGTGTTGAGCCTGTAATAAACGAGCAAATAAATACAATAAACCAGCACTGCGGGAATGGCTGGCGTAAAGTGTTTAACGTATACGCTAAAGTGTTGTTTGCGCTACCGAGTGAGCATTACAGCTTTGCTAAACAAGCCGCTAGCTGGCAAGCGTATCGCGATACATTTTTACTGCAAAAAAACAGTAAAACAGCGCTGTTATTTAGTGCGCCCATTATTAACGGCGCAAATAAAAATCAACTGCATATTATTGCTGGGCGAACCCATGCTAAAAACTTATTACAGCAAGGTAAGCTTAATGCGCAATTTAATTGGTTAGACGATGAGTTTGCAATTGATACAACGAATAACATTATCGTGTGCCCGTACTTTGATTACCGGCAGTTAAGTAATATTAAAATAGCCCGATTAAGCGAGCTAGTTGCCAAGCTTAAAACATCTAATTAAAAATGTAAGGACTCAACATGGCGGGAATTTTAGAGCTAAATACGTTATTAAAATCAATGAACCCCGAGCTTAAACAAGGTGAATATATATTTTGCTCTTTAGCAGGCAGCCTTGCCGACTACGTTCATTTAAACCCGCTTGCCAGTTACGTTGAAGAAGAAGGCCTAACCCTTATTTTAAATGCAGATACCGCCAATAAAGCCGGTATTACTTATGAAGCTAAATATAATTTAATCACCCTTAATGTGCATTCAAGCCTTGAGGCTGTTGGGTTAACCGCTGCGGTATCGGCCAAATTAACCGAGCATAATATAAGCGCTAACGTAGTAGCTGCGTTTTATCACGATCATATTTTTGTACAAACCGATAAAGCGCAGGCCGCGATGAAAGCACTTGGTGAGATTTCTTGAGTTTGCGGGCACAGCAACATGTTAGGTGATGTGGATATTAGCGCATCGGGTGGCGCTTCGCTTAACCGACCTACGTTTTAGGATGAGCTTGTCTTAAGCGTTTGATCAGAATTAATATATCCAAATTACTCAACCACTAACTTTGACACTACCCATTTATGCAGTGGGTTTTTATTGTAGCGTGGATGCCACGCCGCTATTACATCAAACGGAGCTGGCAGCTGCTGTAGCTCTATCTTTACCAGTTCGGAGCTTACCGCGCGTGAGGGTAAAAACGCGATGGAGTCGGTGGTTTCTAGGTACATAGGTACAATTGAAAAACACGGTGCCGATACAACAACATTGCGCGTTAAATCAAAGCTTTTAAACCAATCGTCAATAGAGCCTTTAAAATTTGGGCGCGAAGGCGAGGCTATAATGCTTGGGTAACTGGCTATTTGTGCAAGGGTTGGTTTTGTACCTGCTATTGATGAGTTAGCTGAAGTAACGCAAATATGTTGCTCTTCAAATAACTTAATAATGGGGTAAGTACTTGGGATGTAGTCGGGGAAGGCAATGGCTAAATCAACTTTACCGTTTTCCATTAAATCGTGCAGGCTGTCGAGTTCAAAGTCTCTTATTATTAATTTTAAATTAGGCGCTTGCTCTCTTAACTCTTTTACAAGCGCTGGCAAAACAACTTGCTGTGCGTAGTCGGTAGCGGCTATTACAAACGCACCATCAACTGTTTCTGGGTCAAATATCTTAGGCGCTAATAATGCCTGAAAATCGTTTAGCAGCTTGTCTATATCTACCGATAACTCTTCTGCATAAGGCGTTGGCACAAAGCCGGTGGTTTTTCTTAAAAACAGCTGGTCGTTAAATACATCACGCAGCTTTTTGAGTTGCTCACTCACAGCTTGTTGGGTTAAGCCTAATTTACTCGCCGCTTTTGATGCGTTTTTTTCGCGAATGAGCGCCTGGAAAATACGCAGCTGCTTTATATCTAGCCTGTCTAACTTACTCATGCCAATGCCTTTGTTGTTTTAGCATTATTAACGTATCACATTACCATTTATTTTTGTATCACATTACCATTTATTTTTGTATCACTTACATGAAGTGGTTGTTTCTAATTGTCGAGCTACCCCCTTATTATGCCCCTACACACTAAATTGAATGATTGGAGCAAACAATGAAAACAGTAATTTAAATCGGTGCACTGGGCAAAATGGGTCAAGCGGCATTGACCGGTTTATCTAAGCATAAAGTTATTACAGCGGGTCGCTCGGGCGATGTAGATCATATTGTTGATATTACGAGTGAAGCGTCAATTACTGCTTTGTACGAAAAAGTAGGCCACTTTGATGCGGTAGTTAATACAGTGGGTTTATGCGAATACGAAACCTTTGCTGATATGAGCGAAGAGCAGTGGATGACGACCATTATGAGCAAAATGATGGGGCAAATTAACCTTGTACGTATTGGTCAAAAGTACATTGCTGATGGCGGCTCATTTACGCTAATTAGCGGTATTTTAAACGTTAAACCGATTCCTTTTGCGATTGCCGATGCAACAACAAGCGGCGCAATAGATACGTTTGCAAAATGCGTATCACTAGAAATGCCACGTGGCACGCGTATTAATGTGGTTAACCCTACTGTGCTTGAAGAAGCGTGGGACGTATATGGCGAAATGATGCCAGGTTTTCAACCCGTACCAAGCAAGCTTGTAGGTAAAGCGTTTGAGCGCTCGGTTGATGGCTTTATTACTGGCGAAGTTATTTTTGTAGATGCATAACTACCCGCCATATTGGTGAGTGACGTGGCAAATTAAACAAATAAGCGCTCTGCATTAACAGTAACTGCAAAGCGCTTAAATACAGATTTTAATAGGTGATGAAATGAAAAAATTAATACCCGTATTTGCGATATTATTGGCCGCAGGCTGTGCCAGTATAGCACCAAGCTCGCAATATGTTAGCGAGCCAGGTGCCGATTCTAATAAAGAATGTAAAACCATACCGCGCCATAAACATACGGTTAAATGGTGCAGGCCGCATCCTTCAAGATAAGTTAAACAACGTATCCGCTAAAACCGAGCGCTTTAAAATAAAGCTTAGGAATACCGTATTTGCATTCATTAAGTAACTCGCTAAAGCGCATTCTATCAAGTGGGTAAAATTCACTGTCTAAGTTTTGAGCTGTGTAGGCTTGCCCTGCATCACTTAAGCCTAAATCGGCACACACAGTAATTTGTGCTTCGCGCTCAAAGTCGGTTTCGGGTTTCATTAAATCGCTAATAAATAAGTTTGCGTCTTTATTTAAATTAGCTTTAATATTTTTTAGAAGCTGCTTTTTGCTGCCGTCGTCTTTTAAAAAGTGCATTACGAGTAGGCATAGCGCCGCATCGGCCTTAGTAGATAGCTTATCAAGCTCGCCTTCAATAACATTAACGCGCTTTGCTATGCCGTGCTCTTCAAACGCTTGTTTAGCAATTGCGAGCATATCACTTGAGGTATCTTGCGCGGTAAATTGCCAAGTAGGGTTAAGCGCGGCAAGGGCGAGTATTTCTTTGCCTGTGCCTGCGCCCACGACTAAAATATGTGCGTTATCTTTAAGGGTTGCTTTAAGTTGAGCATTAGTAAGTTGGTGCAATAGCTCATAACCAGGGACTAAACGGGTAATGCGGTCGTTGTAATGCGTTGCTTGCTCGCCTGTGAATGTTGGCATTTTTTAACTCCTTTATAAGACTTCAACAGTGGAGTATCCACCACTTTTTTTACTTACATGTACTTGCGTGGCTACGCGTTCACTCATTTCACTCACATGCGATATAACCCCTACTTTACGGCCTTGTGCTTGTAATGAGTCGAGTGAGTCCATAGCAACGCTGAGTGTTTCGCTATCTAACGTACCAAACCCTTCGTCAATAAACAAAGAGTTGATTTGCACTTTATTTGAAGAAAGCGATGCAAGCCCTAATGCCAGTGCTAGTGATACTAAAAATGATTCACCACCAGAGAGCGTATTAACAGAGCGTTGTTCGTCGGCCATATCGCGGTCAATAATGGCAATATCGAGCGATTGCGCAATGGCAGTGAGCTCGTAGCGTTTATTGAGGGTTTTTAAATGGCTATTAGCATAATGCAGCAATATTTTAAGGGTTTGTGTTTGCGCTAAATTACGCATGGTTTTACCGGTTGCATCCCCTAATACTTTATTAAGCACGTGCCACTGCTCTACCTGCTTTTTAAGGGTAGCAAGTTCAGCGTGTTTGCTTTTAAGTGCTGTGGCGTTTTGGTTGTGTTGCTCAAGCGCGGTATTAGTGCCAAGTAAACTATTTTGTAGCTCAGTTTGCTCATTGGCTAAGGACGTTTCTTGCTCTGCTAATTGGCTTTCGCTTTTTTCGGGCTTGTTAGTATTTTGGTGATCTGTTTGCGCCTTTTGCTGTTGCTTAAGCGCTGCATTTGCGTCTGTAAGTGCTGCTAAACGCTGCTCAAACTGCATTAATTGCTCTTTTATTTGCTCACTAGTAAGAGTTAGTAAAATAGCGATCTGTTCGTGATTTGCCTCGCTATATTGCGCTTTAAAGTCGTTAAACCAGGCATTGTAGCGTTCTTCAAGTATACTTTGCTCTTGAATTTGCTCTGCCAAGCGCTGCTCAATGTTTTTGAGTGTTATAGCGTGCTCATCGCGTTTTTTAATTGCGCTGTCGTGGGCTTGTTGGCTTGTATGTAACGCCTTTTGGCATTGCTCAAGCTGCGCATTAAGTTTTGCTTGGTAATCATCGGCACTTAGTGGCTCGTTGTTAAATAAAGCAAGGCGCTCTGTGCGTGTGGTGCTTTGCAGTTGTTGCGCTTTGGCTAAATCGTCTTTTAAAACTTTAAGCGCTTGCTCACTTTTAGCAATTAACGGTGTGAGTTGCTGTAATTGCTGATTAGCGCTGTCTATTTGTTTTTGACTTTGTTCAAGCTGAACTTGTGTTTGTTGGTACTGCTCAACCTGCTGGCTTAAATCGGTCATATTAAGCGTGTTGTTTTGCAATTGCTGCCAAAAGTCACTGTGCTCAAACTGTGCATTAAGAGTGCTGGTAAGCTCGTTAACTTGCGTATTTAGCTCTGCATGTTTAGTGTTTATTTGGCCAAGCCTATTGGTTAATTCAACATGCTGATTATGCAATTGCTGCTGTGTATGTTGCTCGGCTTTTACGTTATTTATTAGCTGATTTACTTGTTCTTGCAGGGCTGTTTGCTGTTTTTGCGATTCAAAATAGTGCGATTTTTGACTGCTGAGTTGGGCGTATGTTTCATCAAGCTGCTGTGCTGTTAAGTCGTTAAGCTCTGTACGTGCCCCTTGCATTGTTGTTTTAATTTCTAGCTGCTTTGCCTGTGCGCTCTGTATGGCTTGGCTGTATTGGGCGTGTTCAGTGACAAGTACAGCATGTTGAGTTTGGTGCTGATGTAGCTTAGCTTGGGCGCTATCGTGTTGCTGCTTAGCCTGGTCATAACTTGTTTCAAAATCGGCTATTAGGTTATTTAATTGCGGGTTTTGGCTGCTTGCATACGGGTGCTCTATTGCCCCGCATACTACACATGGCTCGTTAGGGGTAAGCTGCGTGCGTAAATGCTCTACGTTTTCGCTGGCACGCAGGCGAGCTTGGTTTAATGCGTATTCACTGTGTTTAAGTGCTTGCTCGCACGAGGCTAAGCTTTGTTGCAATGTTGTTTGCGTTTGCTCACTGTGTACAAGCTTGGCCGCAACCGCCGCTTGTTGTTGTGTGCTGTGTTTTATTTCTTGATTAAACTGCTGGTAGCGCAAACGCTGATCTTTTAAATATTCAATATTTTTAAGTTTGCTATCGCATTGTTCAATATTAAATTGGCGTTGTTGCTCACTTAGCTGGTTAAGATCATTTTGTTGATGCGCAAGTTGTTGCTCTTGCAACTCTACTTTTTTAGTTTGCTCTGCTAACAGCGCCGCTTGTTTACTTTGCTCTTCTAACAGCTGTTGGTTTTGCGAAGCGGTTGCCTTTATTTGCTCATTGGCACTTAAATATGTATTAAAGCTGTGTTGGTAATAATTCCAATCATTAGCCAATGGTTTAAGCTGCGTGTGCTCGTTTAGCCACGTTTGATGCCCAGTGCTGAGTTTGTTTGCCTCATCAAGTGCATTTTGGCTTTGCGTGTACTGCGTTTGTAATTCGCTAAGTTGCTGCTGCTCTTTTTCGCTTTGCTGAGTCAGGCTTGTAATTGTTTGTGCGTGAATAGCAAGTTGGCTGTCGAGCTCGCGGGCTTTTGCAATAATTGGCTCTGCCGTTTGCTTTTGCTCTTGCGCTGTTTTTAACTCGCTTTGCTTTGTTGTAAGTGTTGCGGCCTGCTCTTTTATAAGCGCAGCATGGTCAATCGCTTTTAAATCGCTTATTTGCGTACTAAGTGCTTTGTTTTGCGCCGCTAAGTGCTCATGACGTTTGCGGTTGTCTTTTATTTCAAGGGCGCTTTGTGCTTGTTTAGCTTGCTCACTTTGCTTTGCTATTGCATCAAGCTGTTGTTGCGCGTGTTGTTGCTGCTTTATTGCGTGTTCTAGTGCCTGCGATAAGCTAGCTGCTTGTTTATACCAATTTAAGTCTTGCTCTGTTGCTGCATGCTTTTTTTTAGTTTGCTCAATTTTTTTAAGTAACTCATCGCGCAGGGTTTGTTTAGCACTTAATTCGTCATCGCTTAATAAGGTGTAGCTTGCAAGGCTTGCATTAAGTAATTCATATTGATCTTTTAGCGCTTTATTACGCTCAAAAATACGTTTACCTATTAAGCTAAATTTATCGGTGCCGGTTAAACACTCTAAAAGTTGTGCGCGTTCATCCCCTGTGGCTTTTAAAAAGGCTGCAAATTCGTGCTGTGCTAATAATACCGCACGCGAAAACTGATCAAAGCTTAGCCCTATTTTGTTTTCTACTTCTTTTATGGTTTGGCTTTTATCGGCTATTAGGGTTTCATCGGGCAAGGTTAGTAACGTATGCTCAGCTACTTTTAACTTGCCTGTTGCCTTTTTGTGGGTACGGGTAATAACGTAGCGTGCGCGGTATAATTGTTTGTCTTGGCCAAAAAAATCAACCTCAGCAAAGCCTTCCCATTTGCCTCTGCGCAGTAAGTTACGCGCATCGTTTAGCTTTATACTGTCGCCGTTAAAATCAATTAAGTTGCCTTTATCGCCTTTTAAGCGTGCTGTTTTAGTATAAAGCGCTAAACAAATAGCATCTAAAAAGGTGCTTTTACCTGCGCCTGTGTCGCCGGTTATTGCAAATAACCCCGCGTCTTTTAGTGGAGCTTGAGTAAAGTCGATTTCGGCATCGACTATTGAGGCTAAGTTATGAATACGAACTGCGGTTATTTTCATAGTTGCTCTTGCTCCGTCAGCTCACTTATTACATCGTTTAACAGTGTTTTTAGCTCATCTGGTACAGCTTGGCCGGCCATATCTTTGTCGTTTGCAAAGGCTTGTTCTAATAAGTTTAATGGGTTGAGCATTTCAATTTCGCTTAAATCTTCAAATACGGCGCTGTTATCACTTGTTATGGTTTGTTCTCGTACCCGCTCAATGCCGCAAAATTTTACGTGTTTACCCTCAAGTGCTTGCTCTATTTGTTCTCGAAAGGTGGTGTCGGTATCACTTGATTTAAGTTTTACGCGTAAATAAGGGGCAATAGTATGTTGTGATGTATCGAGCGCTTTAATTTGCTCGCATAAGTCGCTTAATGGCACGCACTCCCCTTTTGGTAAAATAATTACTTCAGCAGAGCGTGGAATGTAAAGGGGGTTTACAGATGTGCTAATAGTTTGTTTTTCATCACTTTTAAATTCTACTATATTAACTTGGTGCGTGTAGTTACGCTCTGAAAACGACATAGGAATAGGCGTACCGCTGTAACGAATAACGTCTTTTTTAGCGACTTGCTGCGCTTTGTGTAAATGCCCCAGTGCTACGTAGTCTGCCTTGTTACCAAATACACTGGCCGAAATAGACTCCTCCCCACCAATCACTAAATTACGTTCTGAGTCACTTGAAATATCACCGCCTTTGGCATGTAAGTGCCCCATTACAATTAACGGCGAATTTTGCGCGTTAATGCTATAGGCGTGATCAAGGGCAAGCTGATAGGCGTTTTTAACGCCTTGTGCGTAACTAGGGCCGTTTTTAGTATGACTAAGTGAACTTATGTCGCTGGTACGTAAAAAAGGCATAGCGACGATTACAGCGCGTTTATTTTGCGTATTTATTTCAATCACGGTATTGGCTGGGTCGGTTACTTCAAAGCGCCCCACTACATGGGTGTCAAACTGAGCAAGTAAGGGCTGCGCCGCTAATATACGATTTGCTGAGTCGTGGTTACCGGCAATAATAACAACATGCAATTGCGGGCAACGCTTTTTAGCATCTTTTATAAATTGGTAGAGTTGGTTTTCGGCGCTGGCACTGGGTGTGGCTGTATGATAAATGTCGCCTGCAACTAAAAGTATATCTATGTGTTGCTCTACTAGGGTGCTAAGTAGCCAAGTAAAAAATGCAGCGTGCTCATCACGGCGGTCATGTTCATAAAATTGTTGGCCTAGGTGCCAATCTGAGGTGTGGAGAACTTTCATATCGCGCTCTTAAAAAACCATAAGAGCGCCAATATACCCAAGGCAAGTAAAGATGCAAGCCTCGGGAGGGCTTTAGTTTAGGTAAAACTATATATAGCAATAATAATGACAGGAAGCGCTAACAAAGCCATACCTAGCGGCATTTTTAAACTTTTAGTTTGCTTTGCTTGCAATGCTTTTATGGCATTCGTTTCGTTACAGGCGGCTACTTTATCAATATAAAAATAACCTGAGTCTAGATACTGCTTACAACTTTGCTGATTTGCTGGAATGGCTATTAGCTCTTGTTGTTTTTTTAGGATATAAAAATCCATACACCCACCACATTGCTTACTGGTAATAAGTACATATTTGAGAATAATTGTAACGATTTTATTATGCTCAAATAAAAAAAGTGGGCGATTTTAAATATAAAATGCACTAAATATCAACCTAAAATTTCACTATTTTTAATTTATCGTATAAATAGTTAATATTAGTGAGATCACGGCAATATTTGCGCCAATTATTAGCCACTTTTTACTGTGTTTTTGTTCAGTAGATAGGCGTTTTAGTGCATCTTGCTTATTGCATGCCGACACCACATTAACATACGAATATTGGTTTGATTCGTAGCGCTCTAGTAAGTCTTTATCAGCAGGGATAGCTTCGAGCTGATGATCTTTTTTTACAATGTAAAATTTCATATCGGGCTCCTTTAGTTTAAATATACTGCTTAATTTGTATTGAACCTGAGCGCATTAAAACCGTGTAAACACTGCTAACGCTATAAATTTAAGCTCAATTAAAACAACATATTTTTGCACCTTAATTTAATCCTAAGCTAATGGCATGAATTAGGCCTGAACCCTTATAAATACTGCGTTTGTACCTTAATTAATACACATCAACTAGCTGTGAAGTGTAAACCCCCTTTACAGTTTTAAAAGCGGCTTAATTTACTGATTAAAAAAGCATGTTAAAACAACGTGAATATTACCGTGTTTAATGGGCGGTTGGTCGCTAATTAATTGAACAAAAATAGTAACTTTGTCAAAGTACGCTCACAAAATTCCACTAGGACTCATAATGAAAAAAATAGTTCTTACGCTAAGCGCGTTTGTGTTGCCTTTGGCAATGTCGAGCGCTGTGTTAGCGTCATCCGTTGAGCAAACTAAAGGCTCATTCGTTGATAAATTTCGTCAGTTAGACGAAGCGCTTCCTACCCCAAATGTTTATCGTAGTGCCGCCGGTGAGCCTGGCGAAAAATACTGGCAGCAACGTGTTAATTACGACATAGATGTAAAGCTTGATGAAAAAAAGCGCCGCTTAACAGCAAGCCAAAGCATTGAGTATAAAAATAACTCGCCGCATACACTTAAATATTTGTGGTTACAGTTAGATCAAAATATTTTTAAAAGCGACTCAATTGCCGAAACCACAAAAACGTTTAAAAGCACGCTAAATAGTTTACCTGCGCAAAAGCCGGCTAAATTAAGTTTAGGTGAGCTACGTCGTCAACAATTTATGAGCGACAACGAGCTAGGCTATACAATTAGCAATGTAAAAGATGACAATGGCGATGAACTGCGCGTTACTGTTGTTGATACGCTAATGCGTATAGATTTAAACGAGCCGTTAAAACCAGGCAAAGAAGCTGAGTTTAGTATGAACTTTGCTTTTAACATTGTTGAAGAAGATGCCGTAGGTGCGCGTTCTGGTTACGAGCACTTTGAAGAAGATGGCAACGATATATTTTTACTTGCGCAGTGGTTTCCGCGTTTAGCTGCGTACACCGATTACGAAGCATGGACAAACAAGCCGTTTTTAGGCCGTGGTGAGTTTACGCTTGAGTTTGGTGATTATGATGTAGAAATTACTGTACCTGCTGATCATATTGTATCGGCAACAGGTAAGTTAGATAACGCAAGCAAAGTGCTTACTCGCACGCAGCGTAACCGCTTAGAAAAAGCTGAAACAGCAAAACGCCCTGTATTTATTGTTACTGAAGAAGAAGCGTTAGAAAACGAAAAACAAGGTACCGATAAAACAAAAACATGGCACTTTAAAGCAGAAAATGTGCGTGACTTTGCGTGGGCGTCATCGCGTAAATTTATGTGGGATGCAAAGGGCTATCAGCAGGGTGGCGATGAACAACCTTTAGTGATGGCTATGTCGTTTTACCCTAAAGAGGGTGGCGATTTATGGAAAAAGTATTCAACTGAATCTGTAGTACATACAATGGAAGTGTATTCTCGCTATTCATTTGACTACCCATACCCTGTAGCGCAATCGGTAAATGGCCCTGTAGGTGGTATGGAATACCCAATGATCACTTTTAATGGCCCACGTACAGAGCTGCAAGATGATGGCTCGCGCACTTATTCTCAAGCTGAAAAACGCTTTTTAATTGGTGTGGTTATTCATGAGGTTGGCCATATTTACTTCCCTATGATTGTAAACTCTGATGAGCGCCAATGGACCTGGATGGATGAAGGTTTAAATAGCTTTTTAGATGGTGTTGCAGGGCGTGAATGGGACCCAACTATACCGTGGGGTGTTGAGCCGCGCGATATTGTAAGCTACATGAAATCGCAAAACCAAGTACCTATTATGACGCAGTCAGACAGCGTACTTCGTTTAGGCCCTAATGCTTATACTAAACCAGCTGCGGCACTTAATATTTTACGTGAAGTTATTTTAGGCCGTGACTTATTCGACTTTGCTTTTAAAGAGTACGCACAGCGCTGGAAATACAAGCGCCCTACTCCAGCAGATTTTTTCCGTACGATGGAAGAAGCCTCGGGTGTTGATTTAGATTGGTTTTGGCGCGGCTGGTTTTACAGCACCGACCATGTAGATATCTCGTTAGATAAAGTGTATCAATTACGTTTAGATACTAAAAACCCTGATATTGACTTTAAACGCTTACGCGATATAGAAGCAGACAAACCAACATCACTATTTGTTAAGCGCAACCGTGAAGAAGGTAAGCAAACTTGGGTTGAAAAAAATCCAGATATTACCGACTTTTACGACGAAAACGACCGCTTTACTGTTACCAATAAAGAACGTAACGCGTACAACAAGTTTTTAAAAGGCTTAGAGCCGTGGGAGCGTAAAACGCTAGATCGCGCGCTTGAAGAAGATAAAAACTACTATGTTATGGAGTTTTCAAATTTAGGTGGCTTGGTAATGCCTATTTTACTAGAGCTAACTTATGAAGATGGCACAACCGAAGAGCGTTACATTCCGGCTGAAATTTGGCGCCGTAATCACAAAAATGTACAAAAGCTTATTGTTACAGATAAAAATAAGCCATTGGTATCGGTAAGCGTTGACCCTCGCTGGGAAACAGCTGATGTAGATGTTGAGAACAACAACTACCCTCGTCGTATTATTCCTTCACGTATTGAAGTGTATAAAAAGAAAAAGAGTAAAGCGAAAGTAAGTCGAGATATTATGCAAGACATTAAAACTGAGCTTAAAAAAGACGAGAAAAAAGATGGTGAGGAGCAACAATAATGCGCTTTTTGCTTATTATTGTTTGCCTTTTAGTTGCTGCGCCAAGTATGGCGCATCAACTAAAGTCATCGGTTACTACGGTGCTTTTTAATAAACGTACTAACAATATTGAGCTTATGCATCGCTTTTATTTACATGATACTGAGCATGCTGTAGCGCATTTATTTAATGGAAAAGCCGATATCATTAGCAACAAGGCCGACCAACAACGTTTTGTAGAGTATGTTGAGTCGCATGTTGCGCTGCAAACCTTAAAGGGTAAGCCATTAACGCTTAGCCAAGTAGGTGCGCAAATTGATGGAAAGTTTTTTTGGGTGTATCAAGAAGCTCCTATCCCAAAAGGGATTGAAGGCATAAAAATGAGTAACGGCGCACTGCGTGACTTATGGCCTTCTCAAGTAAATATGGTAAACGTAGAAGGTAAAGGCAAGATTAAAACCCTTCACTTTACCCAAAACGATACCTGGCTCGAGGCTAAGTTCGAGCAATAAGTACTTCCCCAACCTACGCGCACTGCAGTTTATGTGCGCGTATTCTCCTTTTGTTTATGCTGTGTTCATTTTTGATCTGTTATTACTAGCTGTTCGTAGAATTTTAGTAATTAATTGGTGTTTATAAGGCTAAGTAATAGATAAGTGAATACTTTTCTAATAATTTGTTTGATAAACATTTGCTAAATTATTCTCATGAAGTAGAGTCATTATGTGTACACATGTTGTATTGATTTTTACCCCATTCAAGGAATGATATGAAAGCTCAAGTAGAGGCTATTCAAGGAGTTATATTTGATTTAGATGGCACTTTAGTATCGTCTGAGTTAGATTTCTCTCTTATAAAAGCACAAATAGGTTGCCCATGCGAGCAAGACCTACTTGATTATATTGCCCAGCTTCCATCGCCCTACATGCGTGAAGAAGCGATGAATATAGTGCATCAGCACGAGCTGCAAGACGCTCAGTTTGCCACTATATTGCCAGGCGTAACCGAAGCCGTTAACGCCCTTAAAGTTAAAAATATTCCTATGGCTATTGTTACCCGCAATTTTGATAAAGCGGCAGCAATAAAGCTACAAAATAACCCGCTACCTATCGAAACGGTATTAACCCGTAGCGATGCCCCAGCCAAACCCGATCCCAGTGCCTTAAATGCAATTGCCACGCTTTGGAATATAAACGCCAGCAACTTGTTATACGTAGGGGATTTTTTATACGACATTCAAGCAGCACATAATGCAAATATGCGCGCTTGTTTGTACGCGCCAAACGCGGTGCCTATTTATGCCGACCAAGCTGATTACGTTTTACGTGAATTTACAGAGTTAGTTACTTTAGTCGAAAGTTACTCACAAAAAGTGGAGTTATGTTAAATAGCGCATAACTTTTATTTTTGCGTAATTACTCCTGTATTATTTGCATAGGCTCGGCCTTATTTATTTAGCAAATAGGTTGTTTTAAATTCAGTTTGTAAAGTTCAACAGACCCTAGCCCAATAGGGTTTGAATTGGTAAAATATGGCAAAATTAACGTATTGATTAGAGGCACAAGATGGGCAGAGCATTTGAAGTCCGTAAGAGCTCGATGGCTAAGACAGCCAACGCAAAAACTAAAGTTAACTCAAAGTACGGTAAAGAAATTTATGTTGCCGCTAAAAATGGCGAACCAGACCCCGATGTCAATCAATCACTGCGTCGTCTAATTGAAAAAGCAAAAAAAGACCAGGTTCCTGCTCACGTAATAGAAAAAGCAATTGAAAAAGCAGCCGGTGGGGCAGGGGAAGATTATTCTCCCGCACGTTACGAAGGCTATGGCCCAGGTAACTGCATGGTTATTGTTGATTGCTTAACCGACAACCCAAACCGTACAATTAAAGATGTACGTTTACCGTTTACCAAAACAGATTCAAAAATTGGTACACCGGGCTGTGTTGCACATATGTTCGATCACCTTGCCGTACTTGGTTTTGCCGGTGACGATGACGAAGTGGTACTTGAAGCACTAATGATGGCCGACGTTGATGTAACCGACGTTGAAGTTGAAAATGGTAAAGTGTCGGTATTTGCACCCCATACTGAGTACTATAAAGCGAAAACAGCGCTTGAGGAAAACTTTGAAGGGATTAACTTTGAAGTTGATGAAATTACGTTTGTTCCGCAAGTGCATGTAGAAATTGAAGATGAAGAAGTTATTGCTAATTTTGACAAGTTCATCAATATGCTTGAAGACTGTGATGACGTTCAAAACGTGTATCACAATGCAATAATTAAAAATTAATTTAGCGCTAGGTACAGTGAGCACTAAATTAGGGCGTGTTGACCTTTGGCGCTTGAATTTGCAGCAGTATGTTTGGTTTTTAGGCAAGGCAGAGCCTATGAAGTGTGGTTATTCCCCATAAATAGGCGATAACGTAGCATAAATGCCAAACATACGCTGCCCTTTTGGGTTCTGCCTAGGTTGAACAAATTTCAATCTGCAAAGATCAACACGCCCTAATAAACAAAAAGCGCGTTTTGTGTAGGCAAAACGCGCTTTTTTGCTGTTAAACTAATGTTAACTATTCAGCTAGGTTATGGTGTTTTGCTTTATATTTTAAGCGGTAACTGTGTAATAGGGGCTCGGTGTAGCCACTTGGCTGCTTAGCACCTTCTAATACAAGCGCTAAAGCGGCTTGATAAGCAATACTATTTTTAAGTGACTCTTCGCTTTGTGCCATTGGCTTGTACGCGCTGTCGTGCTCATTTTGGCCATCGACTACTTTAGCCATTTTAGCCATAATCGACTCTATTTGTTGTTGAGTACACACCCCATGCTGTAGCCAGTTTGCCATATGTTGACTTGAAATACGCAAGGTTGCTCTGTCTTCCATTAAGCCTATGTGGTTAATATCAGGCACTTTTGAGCAGCCAATACCTTGGTCTATCCAGCGTACTACGTAGCCTAAAATGCCTTGTGCATTGTTCTCAAGCTCACTTTGAATATCTTCTTTACTGAGCGTTTGCGGCTGAGCCATTAAAGGAGGTGTAAGTAAATCAGTAAGGCTTGCCATACCTCGTTTGGCAATTTCTTTTTGCTCGGTAAATACATCTACATCGTGATAATGCATAGCGTGCAAAGTGGCTGCGGTAGGCGAGGGCACCCACGCGGTATTAGCGCCAGATTGCACATGAGCAAGCTTTTGCTCCATCATAAGTGCCATTTTATCTGGCATTGGCCACATACCTTTACCTATTTGTGCTTTACCGCTTAGGCCGCAGGCAAGGCCTGTATCAACGTTACGGTCTTCGTACGCTTTGATCCACGGCTGAGCTTTAATAGCGGCTTTTGGCAAAGCGACCCCTGCGTGCATAGAGGTATGAATTTCATCGCCCGTGCGGTCTAAAAAGCCAGTATTTATAAACACCGCGCGCGCTTTGGCTGCGTGTATACAGGCTTTTAAATTTACTGAAGTACGGCGCTCTTCATCCATAATTCCCATTTTTAGAGTGTTTTTTGGCAAGCTAAGCGCTTCTTCTACCATGCTAAAAAGCGTATTTGTAAAAGCAACTTCTTCAGGGCCATGCATTTTGGGTTTTACAATATTGATGCTTTGCGCACTGGTGTTTTTAATGCCTGTTTTTTTATTTAAATCGTGCAGGGCTGCGGTTGCGCTAAACATCGCATCCATAATGCCTTCAAATACGGGTTGGCCGTAAATGTCGGTAATAGCAGGGTTTGTCATTAAGTGGCCTACATTACGGACAAACATCATGCTGCGGCCTTTAAGCGTAAGGCTACTGCCATCAAGGGCTGTATATTGCCTATCGCTTTGTAAAGTACGCTCTATGGTTTTATCGCCTTTTTTAAACGATTCAACCAAGTTACCTTGCATTAACCCCAGCCAGTTTTTGTAAACTTGTACTTTATCCTCGGCATCTACTGCGGCAACAGAGTCTTCGCAATCCATAATGGTTGTTAGTGCAGCTTCAAGCAAAACATCTTTTAATCCTGCTTTGTCGGCTTGGCCGATAGGGTGGTGATGGTCTATTTGCAGCTCTACATGCAGGCCATTGTTTTTTAATAAAATAGCACTTGGGTTTTGCGCCTCGCCTTGGTAGCCAATAAGTTGCTCAGGGTTTTTTAATTGAGTATGCGAGCTGTCTCTTAGGGTGATAGACAAGGCGCCTTCAACAATTGAGTAGTTGGTGCTTTCTATGTGTGAGCCATTTTTAAGGGGCAGGGCTTTATCTAAAAATTGGCGCGCATACGCCATTACTTTAAAACCACGAACCGGATTATACGTAGTGCCTTTTTCAGCGCCGTCGTCTTCACTTAATACGTCGGTGCCGTACAGCGCATCGTATAACGAACCCCAGCGCGCGTTAGCCGCATTAAGCGCAAAACGTGCGTTGCTAACAGGCACAACAAGCTGAGGGCCTGCGCTGAGTGCTATTTCGGGCTCTACATTTTGCGTTTCAATGGCAAAGTCTGCAGGCTCTGGTACTAGGTAGCCAATGTCTGTTAAAAACGCTTGGTACTGCGCGCTATCCCACGTTTTATTTGTTTTATGGTAGTCATCTATTTGTTGTTGTAGCTGCTCGCGCTTAGCTAAAAGAGCGTTATTTTTCGGGGTAAGCGTTTGTACTATGTTTGCAAAGCTTTGCCAAAATTGCTGCTCAGATAAATGAGTGCCTGGGAGTAGCTGTGTTTTTACAAAGTTGGCCAGCTGTGTATCTACGCTTAGCCCTGAGTGTGTGAGAGTGTGTGCCATATTTACCTTCCTTAAACGGTCGCGGTGTTGTTGTGTGCGTTAAAGCAACAATAACGCAAAAAAGGCTCAGTGCGTGCTTTTTAGCCATTCACAAAAAATATAGCGGTAATAACAACTATAAATTTACTAAATCTAAAAAATAAGCCTAATGTTGAATTAAGCGATACGGAGCACACACTCCTAGCCACTCTCACAATAATTTAAATAATTTATAGACCCGTTCGAAGGATTTTATTATGACAACATACACACGTGAAACCGATACTCTAGCAACACTTTGCCAATCTCAAGGTAGCGCATGGAAAGCCATTAACCCTGAATATGCAAGCCGCATGCGTTTGCAAAACCGCTTTCGTACAGGGATTGAAATTGCACAATACACCGCAGATGTAATGCGTGAAGATATGGCCGCTTACGATAAAGACACCAGCCAATACACACAGTCTTTAGGTTGTTGGCATGGTTTTACTGCGCAACAAATGATGATGGCAATAAAGCGTCATCAAAAAACAACTAAGCGCAGTTATGTTTACTTAAGTGGTTGGATGGTTGCTGCACTTCGCTCTGCATTTGGCCCGTTACCGGATCAAAGCATGCACGAAAAAACCTCAGTGCCTGCGCTTATTGAAGAGATTTATACGTTTTTAAAACAAGCCGATGCCCGTGAACTAGACCACTTATTTAATGATCTAGACGAAGCGAAAGCCAATGGCGGCGATGTGCAAGCGGTGCTTGATAAAATTGATAATTTTGAGACACATGTAGTGCCTATTATTGCCGATATTGATGCTGGTTTTGGTAACGAAGAAGCAACCTACCTACTTGCGAAAAAGATGATTGAAGCAGGTGCGTGTGCCATTCAAATAGAAAACCAAGTGTCTGACGCTAAACAATGTGGCCACCAAGCAGGTAAAGTAACTGTACCGCACGAAGATTTTTTAGCAAAAATTAACGCTGTACGTTACGCGTTTTTAGAACTCGGCATTGATAACGGTATTATTGTTGCGCGTACCGACTCATTAGGTGCAAGCCTTACGCAAAAAGTGCCTGTGTCACAAACGCCAGGAGACTTAGCTAGCCAGTACAACGCGTTTTTAGAAACCACACCTATTAACGGTGTAGATGATTTAAACGAAGGCGATACGGCAATGAAAATTAATGGCCAATTATGTAAGCCAACGCGTTTAGAAAACGGTTTATACCAGTTCCGCGAAGGCACTGAAAAAGACCGCGTAGTACTAGATTGTGTAACAAGCTTACAATCGGGCGCTGATTTATTGTGGATTGAAACTGAAAAACCACATGTTAAGCAAATTGCAGAGCTAGTAAATCGCGTTAAAGAGCAAGTACCTGACGCTAAGCTTGTTTATAACAATTCACCGTCATTCAACTGGACGCTTAAGTTCCGCGAGCAAGTGTACCAAGAGTGGCAAGAAGCGGGTCGCGATTTGAGCGCTTACCCAAGCCTAGGTGATAATAAAGGCCTAATGGCGCCAGAAATGGACGATACAGAGCTTGCTGCCGAAGCGGATGTATTAGTGCAAAACTTCCAGCGCGATGGTGCACGTGAAGCGGGTATTTTCCATCACTTAATTACACTGCCTACATACCATACGGCTGCACTAAGCACCGATATTTTATCAGAAGGTTACTTTGGTGATATGGGCATGCTTGCTTATGTACGTGATGTACAACGTCAAGAAATTCGCCGCGAGCAAGCCTCAGTTAAGCACCAAGATTTAGCTGGGTCTAATATTGGCGATACGCACAAAGAGTACTTCTCTGGTGAAAACGCACTTAAAGCCGGTGGTGAAGATAACACCATGAACCAGTTTTAACTTTTCTAGATAGTGTTACTCAAGGGCCGTAAGGCCCTTTTTTTGTTGTATTAATATAAATCAGGCTCGGCTAAATTTAGTTTGGATCACAATTTAAC
Organism: Pseudoalteromonas sp. Angola-7; assembly: GCF_028599255.1. Lineage (NCBI taxonomy): Bacteria > Pseudomonadati > Pseudomonadota > Gammaproteobacteria > Alteromonadales > Pseudoalteromonadaceae > Pseudoalteromonas > Pseudoalteromonas sp. Angola-7. The sequence goes on along the minus strand of NZ_JAQREL010000015.1, from coordinate 81,251 downwards.
TAGGTAGATATTAAGTACAGCTATATGGCTGCTTTTTTACTGTAAAGCCGGTTTAAAGTGCAAAATCCCCCTTTTAAAAGGCTATTTTTAGCTGTTTTACTAAGTATAAGTAAAATAATAAACCGAAATTTTACTAACCTGGTGCCTTTATAAAACAATTTTTTACTAACTGAGTGCTTATAAACAGTGGCTCAAACCGATTTTTTACCAACTCAAGCAATTAAAATTGCAATAAACCGAAATTTTACTAACTGAAAAACGCCTAAGTCCGATATGGATAAGCTCAAAACTGTAAAGGGGGTTTACAGTTTTACATTAATTAACCTAAGCGTTGGTAATTACAAAAAAATAGCCACTTAGGTGTGGCTATTTTTAAACCTAAACACGGAGTTTATTTTTTGTTTGAGTGTTTATCAAACCACCATTGAATGTAGGCTACCTTAGTCATTAAATTAGAAGGGCGCGCCGTAATACCGTGTGATGCATTAGGAATACGCACCATGGCGGTATCAACACCTTGCAGCTTAAGGGCTTGATAAAACTGCTCTGTTTCAGAAATAGGGGTACGGTAATCTGCCTCCCCTGTTAAAAGCATAGTGGGCGTTGTTACGTTACCAACATAGCTAATAGGTGAGCGTTTCATATAGTGCTCAATATGTTCCCAAGGTTTACCTGGGAACCAGTAATCGGCAAAAAATGGATAAAAGTCGGCAGTTAGTACAAAGCTGATCCAATTAATAACGGGTTTAGCCACCACTGCTGCAGCAAACCTGTCGGTGTGCCCTACAATCCATGCGGTTAATACACCGCCGCCAGAGCCACCTGTTACAAATAATTTAGACTCATCAATAAAGCCTTTCGCTATTAGCGCATCAACGCCGGTCATTAAATCATCAAAATCGTTACTTGGGTAATTATGATGAATTGTTTGGGCAAACGTTTTACCGTATGAATCACTGCCTCGTGGATTCATGTATAAAACCACGTTCCCTTTGGCTGCAAACAATTGCACCTCGGTACTAAAGTGAGGGCCATAATTGGCCACAGGGCCGCCATGAATTTCTAAAACAAGTGGGTATTTTTTTGATTTATCAAACCCAGGAGGGTATGCAATCCAACCTTGAATTGGCAGCTGGTCGTGGCTCGATTTAAGCCAAATTTCTTCTACGTTGGCAAGTTCTTTATCGCCTAACGCATCGGCATTGAGTGTAGTGAGGCGACGAGCTTTGCCTCGTTTTATAGTGGCTATATCTGCAGGGCGCTGAGTATCGGCAAGTGTAAAAGCAATTTCGCCATCTTCGCTTACATCAAAATCGCCGCCCGAATAAGGACGACCAAACGCAACGCTACCTATTTGCTCGGTGAGCACTTTACGCTTACCACTGCGTGGTTGGTAGGCAAGGGCGGTTTGGCCTTCGTCTGCGTAGCTAAAGTAAACCCCTTTTGAATTGGCACTCCATTTAATTTGCCCCACACTTCTATCAAAATTAGGGGTTAGGCTTTTTGTATCGCCCGTTTTTAAATCACGAATATAAAGCTGCGTGTTTTCGTAATTGGTGCGTTTGTCATCATACCCTGTAAAGGCTAGGTAACGCCCATCGGGAGATACTTTAGGCTGATGGTCAGGGCCGTTTCTGTTGGTAATGGCAGCAATTTTTAAGGTGCTTAAATCAAGCTGGTATATTTCACTATTAGTGGGCTTTAGTTGATTTTGCTCATGCCGATTGGCCGAAAAATAAAGGCTGTTGCCGTTTTTACTAAAGCTCACTTCGCCGGCGTTATTAAACTCATCGTCTGTGAGCTGCTTTGCATTGCCGCCATTTGCATCTATTGCAAATAATTGGCTAAAGCCTTTTTGGCTATAACCGCCTCCGTCGGCGCGGTAGTATACATCGTCTATAAATTTAGCAGGTTCGGCCCATGTAGCGCCTTTAGGCTTGCCAGGTAAGTTAACAGGTGGTGCACTGCTACTTGGTACAAACATACTAAAAATAAGCTGCTGAGAGTCGGGATGCCAGGTAATTGCGCGTGGGCTGCTGGTTAGGTTACTAATTTTTGCTACAGCACCTGTTTTAAGCCACTTCATATAAATTTGACTGCTGCCATCGCGGTTAGATATAAATGCAAGGCGTTGCCCATCTGGCGATAGTACCGGGGAGTGATCCATATGCACGCCCGAGGTAAGCGGTTGCAGTTGTTTAGTTTTATAATCAACTGACCAAATATTACTGACTTTACGGTCCGTTTTTATATCCATACGGTTACGTACAAAGTACACCGTTTTACCATCGTCTGTTATATCAATTTGATTGGCGTATTCAAGATTAAACACATCTTGTAGTTGTAATGTGTTGTCCTTTGCAAAAGCTAACTGGTTACTACCAAGTAATAAACTGCTACTTAAACTAAGTGCTAAAAGCGTCTTCATTTGTATTCCCTGTTTGGTTTTTGTATATGTAGTTATATGTCAGTAGGGAAGGGATGAAAAGCGCGATGCGGTGAAACTATAATTTAATACCGGTTTAAGTAAAGCCTGGTTATTTTAGAGTAATAAATAGCGGGCTTACTGCGTTAATTTTTTTATATGCAGCGCCATGTATTACTGCGCTGTGTGACTTATGCTTTGTTACTGTGCTGTGTTGCTGGGCTATTTTTAAAGTGATATTAGGTTGTACATGATTGGCGCAAATGGAGGTTAAAGCTGTAAAGCCCCTTTACAGCTAAATAGTTTTTAAAGTAAAGCAAACACGCGTTTTGTAACTTGAGGCTTAATAACGAGTTAAAAGCAAAGTTAGGTTGCTGAAGCACACAGTGACTTAATTTCTTTAATAAGAGCTATACCGGCTGCGTTATCGCCATGTACGCACAAACTGTTGGCATTTAAGTTTAGGGTGTTTCCTGAACGAGTGGTTACACAACCATCGGTTAATAGCTGTTTTACTTGTGCTAAAAGTGCTGGCTTGTCGTGAACGCTGCCATCAAGGTGGCGAGATACTAAATGCCCTTCGTCTGTATATTGCCTATCAGCAAAGGCTTCTAAAATAAGATCTACACCTAAACTATTGGCGGCAAAGGTGTGTTTTGCAGAGTCTTTTGTGGCTAATAGCATAAGCTTTAATGGTGCAGGGTAGTGCGCTATGGCAGTAATAACAGTTTGTAAAATATGATCGTTTTTCATCATGTCGTTATATAAAGCACCATGTGGCTTAACATAGCTAAGTGTTAAGCCTTGTACTTTAGCCATGCCATCAAGGGCGGCAATTTGGTAATGTAAGCAATTGGTCAGTTCTTGCGCGCTAAGCGCCATAGAGCGCCTGCCAAAGCCTTGTTGGTCGGGGTAACTTGGATGCGCACCTATTTGTACATTGTGCTGCTTTGCTAAATACAACGTGTCGGCTATTACATCTGGGTCTCCACCATGAAAACCACACGCAATATTTGCCATATCAATATGAGGCATTACCTCATCATCTAATCCCATTTTCCATGCGCCAAAGCTTTCGCCTAAATCGCAATTCAGTTTCATTTTTTATCCCTTGTTATTATTATTTTATGGTAACTGGCAGTACGCCATGAGCGTGTGCATTGCCTAACAATACCTTAGCAAGCGCTGTAAACGCAGGCCCTGCAACAGCATTGTTTTTATCTGTATCTATATTATACGCATAAGAAGCAAGAACTGCATTAGCTCTGCTGCCAAACTGAGCTATGTCGTAGGGGGCACGTAAACTTATAAATATTGTTTTTTTATTCACTGATGCAGCTATATCCAATAAAGATGACAGCGCTTTAGGTTGCTCAGCGGTATTGAGTGCAAAGCGAGGGTCGTCTTTTAAATCATCCATTCCGCCAATCTCTACAGCACTTTGATTAGGCGTAGCGTTGCCTGCAATAACAACATCTGCATTTTTAATTAAGCTATGCGCCTTTACAGGGTCAAACCCTTGTAAACTACTGCAACTATATTTAAGCGCCGCATTACTTATAGCGCTAAGCGCTTGCTGCATGGCCATGCATTTTCGGGTATCGGGCATAATAATATGGATGTGTTGCCCTTTTCTTAAATTAAGAGGCAATGCATTATTGTTATTTTTAACCTCAGTAATAGCATTTACGGCAAGCTCAGCTTCTATTTTGCGATGTGCTTGAGAGCCAATAATATCTTTTGCTTTAGCCAAAGTGCTTAATGGGTCTAGCTGTGTGGTTAATTTAAATTTATTTTTTAAAGCGGTTATACGCGCAGCCGATTGAGCAACTTCGTCTTTACTGAGTTGTTTATTATTAACAGATGCGACTAATTCATCCATTAGTTTGTCGAGTGCGTTTAAATCAGCTGGTGTTCTGATCTCTATTGGCATAAGCGCTAGGTCAACGCCTGCTGCAAAGGTATTGATTACCGCTTGGGTTGGGGTGAAAAAATGACTAATGCCAGCCATATCTAAAGCGTCGGTTACCACCACACCTTGATAATTTAACTCCCCTCTTAAAATGTCAGTAATTATAGTACGCGACATAGTGGCGGGTTTTATCATGCTTTTGCCATCAACACTTACAAACGTACTATTATCGAGTTGTGGGTATTGAATATGCGCCGTCATAATCATGCCTGGGTTTTGCGTGGCAATTATGTGTTTAAAGGGAGCTAAGTCTTGTTGGTATATGTCTTCTTTGGAGTGATTTACTTGTGGTAACCCTGTGTGGCTGTCTACGTTGGTATCGCCGTGCCCTGGGAAATGCTTTAACGATGTAATAACGCCGTTGCTCTCAAATCCTGCCACTTGTGCTGCGCCTAATTTACTGACAAGCGCTGGGTTTTCGCCAAACGAGCGAACATTAATTACCGGGTTATCGGGGTTCATGTTTACATCTACCGTAGGGGCATAGTTAACATTAATACCTAACGAATTTAGCTCTTTAGCTATAACAGTGGCAGTTTGGGTTGCGTATTGAGTGCCATACTTTTTATAGGTTGCACCAATAGACATATTACCAGTAAATGAAGTGGCAACATCGCGAGGTAAACGCGCTACTCGGCCGCCTTCTTGGTCTATCGAAATAAATAATGGCAGCTTTGAACTTGATTTACTCGCCGCAGCTTGTAATTGGCTATTAAGGGTAATGGTTTGCTCAATAGATTGGGTGTTTTCAGAAAATAAAATTACACCACCAATATTATGCTTAGCAATGGCCGCTGCAAGTTCATCAGGTAGGGTAGTAACCGGTGTTCTGCATTGTTTGCTTGACCCTTGCTGACAAAAATAGCGTAAATCGAGAATTAGTTTTTGCCCCAATTGTTGTTCAAGAGACAGTGTAGGCTTAGCAAAAGAAGATTGTAATGGCATTAAACACCCAGATAAAAAAACAACAGACGAAATAAAGCATTTATTTAGCAAAACACACTCCAACGCTAAATAGATAAGTGGCAGTAGCTTATCTATTTTTGTGTACAACTGCAAAGTGCAGCTGTTTGTACACACAGGGTAAATTGTAAGGCGTGTATCATGGCTGAATACGTTTTATCTAAATGGTGAGTAGGTGTTAAATTAGCTGTACTCATTGCCGCCGTTTTAAAAACTAAAGATTAAATAGTTCATTGTTTTAATTGGCCAGTTAACTATTAAAGCCGCGCAGGGGTTAAGCTATAGGCTAGCCACGGGAGTTATTAAAGGCTAAGCACAAACACTATTTATTGCCTGCATTACTATAAAGGCTTGACATAAATAGTTAACTCTATATAGTAGGCCGCAGCTAGAAAGAAAGCATGTAATTTATAAATCTCCATTTCGTTGTTGTATAAGTAATACTTGTAGTACCGTCCTGAAGTTTTTAAGTACCATCTCATTTTTTGCTACACCCGCTCTTATGAGCATATTTTTTATTTTTATATCAGGATATTACAATGTCTAACATCGTATCAGGTACAGTTAAGTGGTTCAACGAGTCTAAAGGTTTTGGTTTCATCGAGCAAGAAAACGGCCCAGACGTTTTCGCACATTTCTCAGCAATCAAAAGCGAAGGTTTCAAAACTTTAGCTGAAGGCCAACGTGTAGAGTTCACTCTTTCACAAGGTCAAAAAGGTCCTCAAGCGGATAACATCACTCCGTTATAATTTTTACTTTTAAAGTGAAAATAAAAAAAAGCGCTTAAGGCGCTTTTTTTGTGTCTAAAATTTGACTGTAAAATAGCGCCATCTATCATTTAATAATATAAATTAATGTAGTGGTGCGGTTATTCTAAAACTCTTTCCTTTTATTGCTTGTTTCTTCTTTAGCACGTTTACTTATGCAAACCATTTTAAGTTAGTTATTTATACAGATCAGTTTGCACCTTATAATTTTATAAACGAGCACGGCCAACTTGTTGGCGCTAACTACGATATAGTCAACGCACTGTGTATTAAAGCAGAAGTAGAGTGCGACTTTAAAGTCATGCCTTGGAAGCGTGCCGCAATGCTTGTGCATAAAAAGCCTTATTCAGCCATTTTTTCAATGGCGCAACATACTAACCGAATTCCTTTATTTAATTGGCTTGGCCCGTTAACTACTGCACGAACTTATTTTTATAAGTTAAAAAGCCGTCCTGATGTCACTGTAAATACCCTTAACGACACCACTCTTTATTCGTTAGGCATGGTAAGGGGAGATATATATCAATCATTGGTCAAAAAAATAGGGTTTGTAAATGGGCAAAACTTAATGACGTTTGGTGAAGAGCAACAATATATTCAGCTTTTTATAAACAATAAAATAGATCTTATTTTAGGCTCGGAGCACGTTATTTATAACCAATTAAAGCCTTATAACGTGAGCTTACTTGATGTAGAGCAACTTACTGAGCTACCTGTAAGTAACGACCTTAAAGATAATTATTTAGCGTTTAATAAAGCGGTGCCGAAGCACATAGTAGAGCGCTTTCAACGCGCCTTTAAAGTGCTAAAACAAGAGCGCAGTCTCGATTCGTTCATAGCGCCATATAGCAATAATTAATCACTAAGCCCCTATTTTAGACTTCATTACTTCACTAATTAACGTAACTAAGCGTTAAAACTGCGCTTAAATAAGCAAGGTTTAGCTTAGGTGCTAGGGTAGCCCTTGGGTATTTTTAAGTGTGTAAAAGGCTTTTTGTAGCGCATTTATATAGCGCATATCGGTGTTTTTATTTGCTGCCAAATAGGCATCTACCTTGAGTTCTTCTACATTATATATGGCTTTAAATTGAGCGTCAGGGGTGGGTAAATACTGACTTATTTGATTTATTAGTTCGGGGTCATCAACAATTAAGTCTACTTTTTTGGCAACCAATAACGCATACGATTTTTGTATATCGGTGGTTAGCACAACCTCAAACCCCAAGTTGGTTAATATATCTGTAGAAAAGTCGTTACGTTGCATCGCTATTTTGTATTTTTTTGCTTCCTCAGTATTGTTAATAATTATGTCGTCACGCTCTTTAAGCGCAACAAAAGCAAGTTCAAAATGCGAGACTGGGCCTATCCAATGAAAGTTGTTTTCTCGCCCTTTGGTGCGCGCTATGGTGTAAATAAAGGTGTTTTGGATAGTGCTGGCAAGTCTAAATGCTCGCGCCCATGGGTACATTTGTATATCGGGCGTTAGGTTAGCCTTTGCAAAAATAGCCCTTATAAACTCAGTGCCTTTGCCTGTCACTTTTCCATCAACGAGTATTTGATCGGGCGGCGAGAGTTCCGTGACAACTAAAAGAGGGTCAGAGCTTGCGTAGCTATTAAAAAAAACAAACAACAATACTAATAAAAGTTTACGCATTTATATAAATCGACTTATCAACAGCGGCTATTTTATGAGTGTGCTTAAAGGTAGAGCATCAATAAAACAGTAGGTTACATTAGGATAAACCTAATTGTGGCCTAAAATTTATAATTTACCACTTTTCAATAATACAAATTTATCGCAAAAATATAAAAAGCCATGTGCGTATATGTACTTAAAGGTAAGAAAGAGAAAGTAGTTATTAAAAGGAAGAATATATTTATAAGGGCCCTAAAACGATAAAAGGGCCTTGCGGCCCTTGGTGAAGTATCGTTCAAGTCAAATAGTGCTTTAACCCCTTAAAGTACTATCTTCTTGTTTTGCAACACCGGTGTTCATCTCATTAAGTTTCTAAGCTAGCGAGAGGAAAAACCCAGCAATTGCTGCGCTCATAAGGTTAGCCATAGATCCTGCTAACACTGCTCTGAGCCCTAAGCGCGCGATATCCTTTCGCCGACTAGGCGCCATACCGCCTAATCCACCTAGTAAAATAGCTATCGACGATAGATTAGCAAACCCACACAAGGCAAATGTTACAATCGCTTGAGTGTGCGCACTTAACGTATCGCGATAATTTATAAAGTCTAAGTAAGCAACAAACTCATTTACTACTAACTTTTGACCAATAAAACTACCTGCTATGATTGCCTCATCCCATGGTACGCCAAGTAACCATGCAACAGGGGCAAATACATAACCTAAAATTTCTTGTAGCGTTAAAGTAGGATAGTCAAACCACCCTCCAATTCCGCCTAATAAGCCGTTTAATAACGCTATTAATGCTACGAAAGCTAATAGCATTGCGCCCACATTAAGCGCTAAATGCATGCCGTTAGCTGCGCCTGATGCTGCTGCATCAATAACATTAACTGGCTTGTCTTCATCGCTATCTAACTCTGCAAGCGTATCTTTAGGTGTTTCGGTCTCTGGCACAATCATTTTAGCCATTAAAAACCCACCAGGTGCAGCCATAAAGCTAGCGGCAATTAAATACTTAAGCTCTACACCAATAATTACGTAACCTGCCATTACAGAGCCTGCTACCGTGGCTAAGCCACCTACCATTACTGCAAACAACTCAGACTTAGTCATGGTTGCTATAAACGGCTTAACAATTAAGGGTGCTTCAGTTTGGCCTACAAATATATTAGCCGTTGCTGAGAGCGACTCTGTGCGAGAGGTTTTCAATAGTTTTTGTAAACCGCCGCCCAGAATTTTAATTATCCAATCCATAATGCCAATGTGGTAAAGCACAGCAACAAGTGCTGAGAAAAACACAATGACCGGTAAAACTTGAATAGCAAAAATAAAACCGAGTGTATCTTGCGAAGCAAGTGGGCCAAATAAAAACCCAATCCCGTCGTTTGCAAAGCTAATTACCGAAGAGACGGCACTAGACATACTTGCTAACACATTTTTACCTGCTTCAAAAAACAGTACAAACCCACCAATAACTACTTGCATAGCAAAGGCTATCGCTACGGTGCGTAAGTTTATTGCTTTACGATTAGTCGAAGCCGCAAAAGCAATACTTAGTAGTACAAACATGCCTACTAAGCTCATAAATGTTGTCATACAGATGTTTCCCGTTATTATTCTTGTAGTAAATACTTAATTTTACTTTTAATAATATCAATCGCAACGCGGTTCATTCCGCCTCGAGTCACAACCAAATCAGCGTTATGCTTTGAAGGCTCAATAAATTGATAAAACATCGGTCTAACAGTTGCTTGATATTGCTCAACAACAGATTGTAATGTTCTGCCTCTTTTTTCCATGTCTCGTTGCATACGACGCATTAAGCAAATATCAAGGGGTGTATCTATAAATACCTTAATATCAAATTCTTTATTAAGTGCTTTATCACTTAATAATAAAATACCTTCTACTATTAAAATTTTAGCTGCAGCAACGCGACGAGTTTCATCGCTTCGTGTGTGTTGTGCATAATCATAAGTAGGTACTTCGACAGAGTTACCACTACGAAGTTGAGTTAAATGTTCAAGCATTAACTCATGTTCAAATGCATCAGGATGGTCGTAGTTAGTTTGCGTACGGTGTTCCATAGGCAAATGCGACTGATCCTTGTAATAAGCATCTTCTTCAATAATGGCGATAGCGCCTGGTTCAAGCTCATTAACCAACTCATTGTAAATAGTTTGGCTAAAAAGAGATTTGCCCGACGCTGATGCGCCAGCAATAGCTATAATAGTTCGTGTCACTAAAGTTCTCACCCACACAGAAAGGAAAAGTTGTTTGGTTGATCACAATAGCAAAAAAGACACGAATAATCTCTTTTGCTTTGCTTAAGAACGCAAATTTATAATGTTTAGCTTTTATGAAACAGGACTTATGTCCTGTACGGAAAATTCGATCAGCGGATAAAGTAACCACCTAGAAGCAAAGTGAGGTCAACATGGCAAGAGCAATCATCTTAATGGCAGACAGCCTAGGTATAGGCGCAGCACCCGATGCAGACAAATTTGGTGATGTTGGAGCAAATACACTCGCCCACTTATTAAAAGCATACCACGACGAAACGGGTAAAGCGTTATCGTTACCTAATTTATCTAAATTAGGTTTAATCGATGCCTGTGAGGCAGCGGGCGGTGAAACGTGTTTAGTTTCTGAGCGTCAAGCATCGCAAGGTGCATGGGGTTATGCAAAAGAGCTTTCAAGCGGTAAAGATACGCCATCAGGGCACTGGGAAATGGCCGGCGTACCTGTGTTATTTGATTGGGGCTACTTCCCTAAAACACAGCCGAGTTTTCCACAAGAATTTGTAGACGAATTTATAGCCGCTACCGGTATACCTGGCATTTTAGGCAACTGCCATGCATCAGGCACTACCATATTAGAGCAGCTAGGCGAAGAGCACGTAAAATCAGGCAAACCAATTTGTTACACCTCTGCAGATAGTGTGTTTCAAATTGCCGCACACGAAGAGTCTTTTGGCCTTGAGCGCCTTTACGAAGTGTGTGAAATTGCCCGCGAATTACTTGATAAACTAAATATAGGCCGTGTTATTGCTAGGCCATTTTTAGGCACAAGCAACGCAGATTTTGCCCGTACTGGTAATCGTCGCGATTATTCAGTATTGCCGCCAGCACCGACCCTATTAGATGTTCTATCTAAACACGGCGGTGAAGTAATAAGCATTGGTAAAATTGCAGATATATATGCACACCAAGGCATTACCCAAAAACACAAAGCCCCAGGGCTGATGAATTTGCTTGAAAAAAGCAGCGAAGTATTAGCAAGTGCGCCAGATAACAGCTTAATTTTTACCAATTTAGTTGATTTTGACGAAAAGTTTGGCCACCGTCGCAACCCAGTTGGTTATGCAAAAGCGTTAAAAGAATTTGACGATTACTTACCAACTATACTAAACCAATTAAATGCAGATGACGTGTTAATGATCACTGCAGATCACGGCTGTGACCCAACCTTTCCAGGTTCAGAGCACACCCGCGAATATGTACCAGTTATAGCTTATCAACCGGGCATGCAAAATACCCCGCTTGGCGAGCGCAATAGCTTTGCAGATATAGGCCAAACCCTTGCACAGTGGTTTAACTTACCTGCACTTGAATACGGTGACGGCTTTTTAAATAAGCTAAACGCGCCTAAATAAAAAGGAAAACAATTAATGAGTACTCCGCATATTAGTGCAAACGTTGGTGACTTCGCTGAAACAGTATTAATGCCGGGCGATCCGCTTCGTGCACAATACATTGCTGAAAACTTTTTAGATGATGCAGTACAAGTAACAGGCGTACGTAACATGTACGGCTTTACAGGCACATATAAAGGTAAACCTGTAAGTATTATGGGTTCGGGCATGGGCATACCATCTATGTCTATTTATGCGCGTGAGTTAATTGTAAGCTTTGGCGTTAAAAATATTATTCGTATTGGTACCTGTGGTGGTATTGGTACAGATATTAAAATTCGCGACGTAATTTTTGCACAAGGCGCAAGCACCGACTCAAACGTAAACCGTGCACGCGTTCGTGGTTATGATTTTTCAGCAATTGCTAACTTTGACCTACTTTTAAACGGTGTTAACGCCGCTAAAGACCTAGGCATTAAAGCAAAAGTAGGTAACGTATTTACTACCGATACCTTCTACCAAGCTGACGACACATTCTACAAAGACCTAGATAAACTAGGTGTACTAGCTGTAGATATGGAAACAGCAGGTTTATATGGTGTAGCTGCAGAGTATGGTGCTAACGCAATGGCACTATTTACCGTAAGTGATCACGTGATCACCGGTGAAGCAACACCTGCAGATGAGCGCCAAAGCACATTTAACGAAATGGTTAAAATTGCTTTAGAGTCTATTTAATAAACGCAATTTTATTAAATTAGCAAACAGTTCCTTGGTAACGTATTCACTAAGTTTTGGAGACACGCCCAAAGTGAAGTGAGACTAAACCCCCAAAGCCGCATTTTATGCGGCTTTTTTTATACCTATAAAAGCGCTGCTTTTAAAGCGCCAGCAAGCTGCACAGCACGAGCTAACCGCGTAGCTGGGGTTAATCTCGCGTTTGGTATTAATCTTTTTCGCGGTATAAAGCCGCTGCTACTCATCTTCTTTAAACAAACCAATATAACACCCAAAGTAAAAGCATTACGTTTAAAAAGTCACTACACCCAGTGTCACTCTTACTAAGTTAATGCTAGTGTATAAATTACAACCATTTATTGTTTTTGTTGTTTAACCGTTAAGCTATGGAGTTGACTATGTCTAACTGGGTAGATGCAACCGTAAAAAAAGTAACATGGTGGAGCGATACACTTTTCAGCCTGGTAGTAAACGCAAGCGTAGAGCCATTTAAAGCGGGGCAGTTTACTAAGCTCTCGATTATGGAGGGCGATAAACGAATTGCTCGGGCATACTCTTATGTAAACGGGCCTAATAACCCCGATTTAGAATTTTACCTTATCAATGTAGAGAGCGGCTTATTATCGCCTAGATTGGCGCAATTAAAACCAGGCGACACTGTATTAATAGAGCAACGTGCCACAGGCTTTTTTACCTTAGACGAAATACCGCCAAGCGAGCAGTTATGGATGCTAAGTACAGGCACTGTAATAGGGCCGTTTTTATCTATTTTGCAGCAACAAGAGGTATGGCAAAAATACACACAGATTAATTTAGTGCACGGCGTACGTTTTAATGCCGATTTAAGCTATCAAAATTTAATACACACCCTAATAAACACACACCCTACGCAACTTAACTACATTCCGGTTGTAAGCCGTGAGGAGCCACAGCAAGGCCTGAAAGGTCGTATAACTACAGCAATTCAAAACGGCGAGCTATTTAGTAAAGCCTCTAGAACCCCAAGCCCGAGTAATTCGCAATTTATGATTTGCGGTAACCCACAAATGGTAAAAGACACCACACAGTTACTTTTAGACAAAAACTTTAAACGAAATCGTCGCAGAGACCCAGGGCACATAACGGTTGAGCAGTATTGGTAAAGTGTATAACAATCATTTAATTGCTACCCGAAAACGCTCAAATTTGTTATGTTGCAGCATTAACAGCGTTATATGTTCATATTAGGAAAGTTATGAAATCGTTATCTATTATTTTTGCTTCGCTTATTGCCACTGTTGCCCTGATCAGTTATGCAGCAGAGCAAACCGAAGAGACTCAAGAAGAGCAAAAAAGTACCGAGCAAGCGTCAAGCTCTACTCAAGCCAGCAATTCACCAACAAAAGCAAAAGATGAAAAGTTAAACACGCTTGAGTACCAAGCCCCAGAGCTTAAAACGCCAACAGTAGATACTACTAAACCTGACGACTCAAAAGTACTGGGTAGCGAAACCCCAAAACCGGTAGAAAAACCAAAAAACAAAGTAGAAAAAGCAGCAGCTGTGGCTGAGGCAGAAAAAGCGGTAACGCAAGCCAAAGAGGCATTAACCGCTAAGCAGCAAGCTAAAGCTAAGCAATCTCGCGAGTCGCTTGCTGTTGTAGAGCAATTAGTAGAAGCCTATAACGCACGTAATATTGAACAATTTATTCGTATGTACGATGAAGATGTAGAGTTTTATATTTTTCCTAATGAGCTATTATTTAAAGGAAAAGAAAAACTAATAGCCCGTTATGGCTTAATGTTTAAAAAATTAAAGTGCATTAATAGCTCGCCAATAAAGCGTATTGTGCACGGCGACATAGTAATAGACCACGAACTATCAGAAACCTGTTCAACAGACGAAAACGTGGTAGATAAACGCTCTGAGTTAGTATCGAGCTACCAAATAAAAGACGGAAAAATAATCCGCGTATTATTTTTTAGATAATTATAAAAGGCATACTATGCAGTTAGCAGACGACAAAAAAATTCGCTTAATGTACCGCGTTGAGCCAGGGTGTTTAGGGCCGCAGGGCGCAGAACACATAGAAGACTTTTGTCGTTATGCTAATAAGCATATTAAATCACCTTATTACGGGCAATTTTTGTTTTTACCACGTTTTGATAAACAAAAAGATGAGCGTCAATACAGCGTAAAAAACCGCAACCTATCGCGAGTACAAGCCAAGGCCTATTTAAACCATTTTGAAATTGATATAGATACCTTCGAAGAGCAACTCGACGAACTCCTCACCAAAGCCATCGATTTATACTTTAAACGATAATTATAAACGCCTGAATACAAGTTTTACCCTGTAGCTAATTTTGCCTGTATACGCCTAGTTTGCTCACCTTAGAAGCGCAGCTTCTCACTAATTGCACCACAGAAGGCATTTCGCGCTACACAGAGAAAACAGGCATTGGTGAGTTACTTCTTTGTGGTGAGATAATCACTTTTAAGACGTGTCTACAGAATAGGGTTTATCGTGTAGCAGCGAGTTTACCTCGCGTTTTATATTAAACTTTTTCGCGGCATAAAGCCGCTGCTACTGCTATTGTGGGCTTCGCACTTTACGCCAATAACGCGCCTACAAAACTCTAGCTACCCGCTACTATGGTATTAAAGCTGTCGTTGTCGTGTAGGCTAGCAAATGCACTTTCGTGTAGTAGCTCATTACGTAAGTTTGGCGAGTATTCAAGGGCCATTTTTATATCGGCTAATGCATCGGCATGTTTGTGTGTAAGTGCATACGCACACGCACGCTGCCAGTAGGCATAGCCGTAGTCGCTATCTATATCAATGGCTTGGTTACATAACTCAATGGCTTTGGCGGTTTCGTTTAGCTCTAATAATGCATCGGCTTTATAGGCAATGGCTTCTACATCTTCTGGCTTACGTTTTAAAATTTCGTCAAATATTTCTATTTTGTTTGCAAAGTCGCTTTCTAGGTTTGCGCGCATCCATAACGAGTGCACCTCGTTAGTGACCGATATACGCTCTTGGTTACTGAGTATTTCTTCTGAGCGTACACGCAGTTTTTCTTCAAGAATTTTTAAGCGATCTTCGTACTCGTCAGTGATCACACTGACACGCGTATTTACAATGTCTTCTACTTTATTTTTAACATCGCGCAGCGAGTTCCAGCCTACTAAAACCAAAATAGAGGCCGTAGCAGTAATAATAAAAAACACGTTATTAATAGTGTCGGTGGTGTAAATAAGCGCTCTGTCGGCGGTATCTAACTGGGCGTGTGTAACTTGTTTTGTTACATCTTCGCGTAATTGTTGTTGGTCTTGGCGAACGGCTTTTAACTCATCAAGAATATAGCGTTCTAAAAGCGGTTTATACATGGGCTCATTTAATTGCGCTAACGCTTGTTGCTGTTGCTCTTCTGTTGGTGCAGCAGATTCTTGGGCATTAACAGTATTTAAAAGCGAAACAAAACAAACAAATAGAATAGTTATATAAAAACGCATGGGTACGCCTAGTTAATTATTAGTGACTAATCGCACTTTAACATGCAAGGCTTATTGGCACTAGGGCGTGTTGGCTTTGAACATTAAACAAGTTAACAAAATCATACAACTGTTCACATAGCCTCAAAGGATTCTAAATTTTAGGCAAAAAAAAGCCAGCTCAATGTGGGCTGGCAAAACTGCTTAAAACAACAATAAATTGTCGCAGGGAAATAACAGGAGTGAGTGGTCATAATAATCAAGTTAATCTGAACATTTACTTAATTATTCAAAATAGATTTCAATAAGTTATAAAGTAAAGGTGCATTGGGCTTAGTAATGCACCTTTATAAACAACTTTAATTTCATGGTGAAGGGGGGTATTCCAATGTGCGCTTAATTAAAAGCCACTTTCAAACCCTTCACATACCATTACGCGTTATCTATTTAATCCGATCACACTAATTGTGGAGTTTAAACTGTATTCATTAAACCAATGGTTTCAATCGATTTAATTCAAGTTAATACGCTGGCGAATGTAATATTAGGGGTCTATATTGTTTGAGCAGTAAATAAAAATTATGCACAAAATTAATAAACCTTAGCGTGTTACTTTAAATGTAAGCGCTGGGGCTTGAGTAAAATAGTTAAACTCTTCATTTAAAGTAAGGAGCTGAAAATGAGCAGCACTAAATCGGGCCAATGTCCCGTAATGCACGGTAGTAACTCAGTTATTTCTAAAGTAAACACAGATTGGTGGCCAAATACTCTAAATTTAGACATTCTTCATCAGCACGACACAAAATCAAACCCCTACGGCACAGACTTTGACTACGCCGAAGCATTCAAATCTCTCGATTTAGACGCAGTAAAAGCAGACCTAAAAGCCTTTATGACCGATAGCCAAGATTGGTGGCCTGCCGATTGGGGCCATTACGGCGGCTTAATGATCCGCATGGCATGGCACTCTGCGGGTACGTACCGATTATCAGACGGCCGTGGTGGCGCAAGCACCGGCAACCAGCGTTTTTCGCCGCTAAATTCGTGGCCAGACAACGCAAGCCTAGACAAAGCGCGCCGCCTATTGTGGCCAATCAAGAAAAAATACGGTAACAAATTATCGTGGGCCGACCTATTTATTTTAGCCGGTAACATGGCATACGAATCAATGGGCCTAAAAATTTATGGCTTTGCGGGCGGCCGTGAAGACATTTGGCATCCAGAAAAAGACATTTACTGGGGCGCAGAAAAAGAATGGCTAGCACCGAGTGATGAGCGTTACGACAACGTAGAAAAACCCGACACCATGGAAAACCCATTAGCTGCGGTACAAATGGGCTTAATTTACGTAAACCCAGAAGGCGTTAATGGGATACCCGATCCGCAAAAAACCGCGCAGCACGTACGTGAAACATTTGCTCGCATGGCAATGAACGACGAAGAAACCGCAGCGCTCACTGTAGGTGGTCACACGGTAGGTAAAACCCACGGTAACGGTAAAGCTGAGCACTTAGGCCCAGAGCCAGAAGCGGCCGACGTACACGAGCAAGGCCTAGGCTGGAACAGCACTAAAGAAGGCGGCTTTGGTCGCAATACTGTAACGTCGGGTCTAGAAGGCGCGTGGACTACCCACCCAACAAAATGGGACAACGGCTACTGCCACTTACTATTAAACTACGAGTGGGAACTAACTAAAAGCCCAGCAGGCGCGCACCAATGGGAGCCTGTAAATATTAAAGAAGAAGACAAGCCGGTAGATGTAGAAGACCCATCAATTCGTTTAAACCCAATGATGACCGACGCCGATATGGCCATGAAGGTAGACCCAATCTACCGTAAAATTATTGAACGTTTTAACAACGACTTTGAGTATTTTTCTGATGTGTTTGCCCGCGCCTGGTTTAAACTTACGCACCGCGACTTAGGTCCTAAAGCGTGTTACTTAGGTAAAGACGTACCAAGCGAAGACCTAATTTGGCAAGACCCAATTCCGGCTGTTGACTACACTCTGTCTGATGATGAAATTAGCGAGCTAAAAGCACAAATTCTTGATTGTGGCGTAAGCGCAACTGATTTAATTACTACAGCGTGGGATAGCGCACGTACGTACCGTGGCTCAGACCGCCGTGGTGGTGCAAATGGCGCGCGTATTCGCTTAGCTCCGCAAAAAGATTGGCAAGGTAATGAGCCAGAGCGCCTAGCAAGCGTACTTAGCGCCCTTGAAAAATTTAAAGCAGGTTTAGCTAAGCCTATCAGTATTGCCGATTTAATAGTATTAGGTGGCACAGCTGCTGTAGAGCAAGCTGCAAAACAAGCTGGTGTTAATGTAACAGTACCGTTTGCGCCAGGGCGCGGCGATGCAACCGACGAAATGACCGATGCCGAGTCGTTCGAACCGTTAGAGCCAGTACACGACGGCTTTAGAAACTACCTTAAAGGCGACTTTAGCGTATCGCCAGAAGAGCTACTTTTAGAGCGTAGCCAGTTAATGGGCCTAACAGCACCAGAAATGACCGTACTGTTTGGCGGAATGCGCGTGTTAGGCACAAACTACGCAGGCAGCAAACACGGCGTATTTACCGACAATGTAGGTGCGCTTTCTACCGACTTTTTTGTAAACTTAACCGACATGGCCAATAACTGGAAACCGTCTGAGCCAGGTGTTTACAACATTGTTGAACGTAAAACAGGCACCATAAAATGGACTGCAACACGTATAGATTTAGTGTTTGGTTCAAACTCTATATTACGTGCACTAAGCGAATTTTATGCACAAGACGACAACAATGAACGTTTTGTACATGACTTCGTAAATGCATGGGTAAAAGTAATGAACGCCGACAGATTTGATCTTAAATAAATCAAAATTATAGGCACGAAGGGGAGCAACATAGCTCCCTTTTTTATTATCTAAATTTTAGTTCGTGGCCTGTAGGCACAGAGCTTAGCTTCGGCGTTAGTTTGTCTTGTAGACGTAGAGCTTGCTCACGTTAGAAGCGTAGCTTCTCATGGTTTTAGCAAAGGGGCTTACACTTAGGTAAAAGCGCTGCTTTTAAACGCCAGCAAGCTGTGCGTCTACAGAGCAAGGTTTAGCTCCGGCGTTAATTTGACTTGTAGACGTAGAGCTTGCTCACGTTAGAAGCGTAGCTTCTCATGGCTTTGGCAAAGGGGTTTACACTTAGGTTAGGTAAAAGCGCTGCTTTTAAAACGCCAGCAAGCTGCGCGTCTACAGACTAGGGCTAAGCTCCGGCGTTGGTACACGATGCTTGTTCACGAAAAATAAAAATAATACCCTCAACCCCCGCCGTTCAAATATATACAATCCCAAAAAGGGTATTGTTCAATCTTTTGCACAATCCCAGCTCTTAATGGGTTTGCAACAATATAACGAGCCTGAATTATTAAATCTCTTTCATTGCGGATTTGATGATCAAAATAATTTTGTTGCCAAATTGGACCTTTATCACCACTAAGCGCATTAATCTTCACGGTTGTTAAGCTTTTAAACTGCCTAACTACCTCAGATAGTGAGAGCGCCTTAACTTGAAAAAGCCAATGAAGGTGATCTGGCATTACGGTATAGCAAATAGTATTAACATTTTTTTGCATATAAAAGATCGCGCGAGCGGCTATACAGGCATTCTCAAAGTTTTCAAATAAATCGGCTCTTTGCACGCAGCATATGGTGACTGAATAATATTTATTTGCAGACGAGCAGCGACCTTTTAATAGTTTTGTTGAAGAAACCATGAGAGCCATTTCTTAATATATTTTAATAAATATAGGAAAACCTGTTTATTACACAAGGCAAGTTTTTAAAACAGTAGTTAATCTGACTTGTAGACGTTGAGCTTGCTCACTTTAGAAGCGTAGCTTCTCATGGCTTTAGCGAAGGGGTTTAACATCAGGGTAAAGCGTTGCTTTTAAACGCCAGCAAGCTGTGCGTCTACAAGGTAGAGGTTAGCTCCGGCGTTAGTTTGACTTGTAGACGTTGAGCTTGCTCACGTTAGAAACGTAGCTTCTCATGGCCTTAGCAAAGGTGGTTACACTTATGTAAAAGCGCTGCTTTTAAACGCCAACAAGCTGCGCGTCTACAGGATTGGGCTTAGCTCTGGCGTTAATTTGACTTGTAGACGTTGAGCTTGCTCACGTTAGAAGCGCAGCTTCTCATGGCTTTAGCAAAGGTTGTTACACTTAGGTAAAAGCGTTGCTTTTAAGACGCCAGCAAGCTGCGCGTCTACAGAGCTAGGTTTAGCTCCGGCGTTATTAGTTTAACTTTTAGACGTTGAGCCTGCTCACGTTAGAAGCGTAGCTTCTCATGGCCTTAGCAAAGGAGTTTACGCTAGGGTAAAAGCGTTGCTTTTAAACGCCAGCAAGCTGCGCTTCTACAGAGTAGGGTTTAGCTCCGGAGTTAGTTTGTCTTGTAGACGTTGAGCTTGCTCACGTTAGAAGCGCAGCTTCTCATGGTTTTAGCCAAGGGTTTACACTTAGGTAAAAGCGTTGCTTTTAAACGCCAGCAAGCTGCGCGTCTACAAGGAAGAGGTTAGACTCGGCGTTAATTTGTCTTGTAGATACCATCTCTCATTTTAAGTTCCAAGAAAGTTAAATACGACCTTGAAGCTTAAAATGAGATATACAAGACGTAGAGCTTGCTCACGTTAGAAGCGTAGCTTCTCATGGTTTTAGCCGAGGGGTTTACACTTAGGTAAAAGCGCTGCTTTTAAAACGCCAGCAAGCTGCGCGTCTACAGAGCAGAGCTTAGCTTCTTATGGCTAAAACAATGCGCACCCACCTATTCAAACACCCACAAAAAAGGCGCTAAACAGCACCTTTTTAAAATGATTTAGGCTCTATTTTTAGTTTTTGAAACCTAAAAGCTTAAACCTTAAACCTAAAACAGACGCGATATAAAATCGCTGCTACAACTTAAGCGATTTTTTTCTCTTCTATGCTTGCTAGGTATTCGTCAAACGTACCCTGAAAATCAATGACCTGCTTGTCTTTAATATCAATAATACGTGTTGCCAAAGATGATACAAACTCGCGGTCGTGGCTTACAAAAATAAGCGTACCCGCAAAGTCTTTAAGTGCATTGTTTAGCGCTTCAATGGCTTCCATATCCATGTGGTTGGTTGGCTCGTCCATTACAAGTACGTTTACGTCTTGCATCATTAGCTTACCAAACAACAAACGGTTTTTTTCACCACCAGAACAGTTACGCGCTTTTTTGTTTGAATCGTCGGCGGTAAACAACAAACGCCCTAACATGCCGCGAACCATTAAATCGTTATGCTTGGCTGTACGCCATTGCGACATCCAATCAAATAACGTTAAATCGTTATCAAAATCTTTTGTGCTGTCTTGCGGGCAGTAGCCAAAGGTCGCATTTTCAGACCACTTAATTTCGCCTTCATTACTTTTAAGCTCGTTTACTAAACAGCGTAAAAAGGTGGTTTTACCCACACCGTTTTCGCCAATAACCGCAAGCTTAGCGCCTGCTTCTAGTAAAAAGTCGCCGCCGCTAAATAATGTTTCACCATCAAAACCGTGGCCAAGTTTATTAACTTCAAGCGCTTGGCGGTACATTTTTTTGCCTTCGTCAAAACTTAATGATGGGCTCATACGGCTTGACGCTTTTACTTCATCAAGCTTAATTTTATCCATTTTTTTAGCACGCGAGCTGGCTTGTTTAGCCTTAGACGCGTTAGCACCAAAACGGTTAACAAAGTCTTGAAGCTCGTCAATCTCAGCGCTTTTTTTAGCGTTTTCGGCTAATAATTGCTCGCGCTGTAAGCCAGCCGCTTCTAAAAACTTTTCGTAGTTACCTGGGTAAATACGCAGCTCACCGTAATCAATGTCGGCCATGTGAGTACATACCGAGTTTAAAAAGTGGCGGTCATGGGAAATAATAATCATGGTGCATTTACGTTTATTAAGCTCATTAGCAAGCCACGTAATGGTATGAATATCCAAGTTATTGGTTGGCTCATCGAGTAGCAGTATGTCTGGGTTTGCAAACAGCGCCTGCGCTAAAAGCACACGTAATTTCCAACCTGGGGCAACGTTTGCCATTAACCCATAATGAAACTCTTTATCTATACCCGCTTCTAATAGTATTTCTTCAGCGCGGCTTTCGGCTGTGTAACCGTCCATTTCGGCAAAAACGCTTTCAAGGTCGGCCACTTTCATGCCGTCTTCTTCGCTCATTTCGGGTAATGAGTAAATACGGTCGCGCTCTTGCTTTACTTTCCAAAGCTCTACGTCGCCCATAATTACGGCATCTACAACGCTGTATTGTTCAAACGCAAACTGGTCTTGGCTTAGGTTACCTACTTTTAGCCCTGGCGTAATCGACACATTACCCGCACTTGGCACAAGCGCACCGCTTAAAATTTTCATGAAGGTCGACTTACCACAGCCGTTAGCGCCAATTAAACCGTAACGGTTACCGTTACCAAATTTAGCTGAAATGTTTTCAAATAACGGCTCTGCGCCAAACTGCATCGTAATATTTGCGGTGGAGATCAAAAAGTTAGTCCTAGAATGAGTACTGACAGGGGCCAACTGCAGCAAAACGCCACAAACAAGACCAAGCAATAGGGTAAATTAGCTGGCGAATTATACAGATCCCCCCATGGTAATGAAAGGTAAAAGATACATACCTAAAATGGCAGCACGTTGGGTTATGAATCTATATAAGTGTAAAGCCGCGGGTTAATAGGGTTTGTAAATGCGCTCTATGGCCGCTTTATTATTTTTAATAAGGCGATTAATTACTGCTACTTCGTCAACCGTGACCGACTGTTTACTCATCATAAAATGTACGCCATTAACATTAATAGCTGGCGCCGTTTTTACCGGCAAAATGGTGCTGTAGCGCTTAGCAAAATATTCTGCGACAACAGAGTCGTCAATCACGTAATCAACTCGCTTTTTGTTAAGCATACCAAAGCGCGTATTTGCATCTGCGGTCAGTACTATTTGGTTGGGGTAGTGTTTTCTTATTTTTTCAAACTCAGCGCCAAAAAAGCTGCCTCTGTTAACGCCAACAATAAAGCCACGTTTAAAAAGCGCCGCCAAATTAATTACATCTTTAGCGTTCTCATGCTTATAAAGCAGCATAACTTCATCGCGATAAACATCAGTAAAATAAGAGTACTCGGCGCGCTCTTTTGTATAACTTGCCGCAAAGGTAATATCAATATGGCCTGTTTTTAGCTCTTGCTGAACCCGCGATAAGCTCGGAAAATAAACCCACTCAATACAAAAAGGCGAATTTTTAAAAACAGCGTTAACCGTATCTACCTCTGCGCCTACAAAGGCATTGCCTTGTTTAATTAAATAGGGCGCCCAGTTGGTTTCGTTGGTGCCCATTTTTAGCGTTTTAGTGCATGCCAGCACATTAAATTGCGCAACCAAAAATATAAACGCTAACAGAAACATCTTCATAAAACGTCCTTTTATACCAATCCGCATAATTAAGTGATCTATTTTGAGGATGGATAAACGTGTTGATAGCAAGGCAAAAAATTCGCTATTTAGTTGTTCTAAATGAGAATTTTTTAACGCAGATAGCGACACATTTAGCCCCTGAAAATGATTAAGTATTAATGTGGGTTGGTATTATTACTTAAATAACGCCTTAAGCGCCGCTTTATTTTTTACAATATGCGCATTAATAGTGTTAACTTCTTCTAAAGAAATCGTTTTTTTGCTCATCATAAAATGCACATTATTTACGTTAATAGGCGCTACTTGCTCAACGGGTAAAATAGCCGTGTATTTGTTAGCAAAATGGTGCGCCACTAACGAATCGTCTACTACAAAATCTACCCGCTTTTTATTTAATAAAGCAAAGCGTTTATCGGCATCGCTAGTAAGTACTATTTGCTTGTTATATTTATCGCTTAACGTTTTAAACGTGTGCCCTAAAAAGCTGCCGCGATTAACGCCGGCTGTTAAGCCTTTTTTAAATAACTGCTCTAACGAACTAATATTTGCCGAGCCAGCATGTTTATACAACAACATTACTTCTTCGCGATAAGGCAAACTAAAGTGGGCGTAAGCTTGGCGCTCACGGGTTTTACTTGCTGCAAACATTAAATCTACACGGCCGTGTTTTAGCTCTTCTAAGGCGCGTAAGGAGTTAGGTAATAACGTAAAATTTATACAAAAAGGGGAGTCTTTAAAAATGGTTTTAATTATATCTATTTCAACCCCCGTTAACGTATTGTTTTTTAGTACCACATACGGCGGCCAGTAGCGCTCGTTGGTGCCTACATTAATGGTTTTATCGCATGCTTGGGCTTTAGCGCTAAATAACCCCAAACACGTTACCCACATCAATAAAAACACACGCGTACAGCTTAAAACATTCATTCAAACAGCGCCTTAAGTGCCGCTTTATTTTTAGCTATATGCGCGTTAATAATTTTAACCTCATCAGGCGTAACTGTTCTTTTGCTCAGCATTAAGTGTATTTGGTCTTTATTAATAGCGGGTATAGTTGGCGCTTTCATTAAGCTGTTACCACGCTTACTTAAATAATTGCCTACTAGCTCGTCTTCTATTGCGTAATCTATACGCTGCTTATTAAGCATTTCAAAGCGCTTACTGGTTGCGCTGGTGTATTCTATTTGTTTTTTATGGCTTTTTTTATACTGCTCAAACTCTTCGCCATAATAACTACCAAAGTTAGCGCCTATGGTTAAACCTTGGTTAAAAATATCAGCCAAGTTTTTAACCGTATGCTGATTTTTTTTGTTTTCGTATAAACGCATTACCTCGGTGCGGTAGGCCTTTGTATAATGAGCATATTTAGCGCGCTCACTGGTGTAACTTGCTGCCCAGCCTATGTCTATTCGGCCATGGCGCAGCTCGGTAAAAGCCCGTTTAGAATTAGGCAGCATTTTTATTTCAAAACAAAAAGGCGAGTCTTTAAAAATAATAGTTAACGCATCCACCTCTTTACCCTGTAACTGGCCGCTAATGCCCATTACATACGGCGGCCAAAAAGCATCATGTGCGCCAACGCTAAGCGTTCTTTCGCAGGCAAACACACCCCAAGAGGTACTAAACAACACACACAATAGTAAGGTTATTAATTTATTCATTAAGTCTCTGAGGTAAGCTTTTTTGTACGTTATTAAAACAGTATAACCTAGCAAAATAATATAATGGTGAAGGAATCATTAAAGTTGTAAAAAAATGTATCTAAAAAGGAGAGGGTAAAGGCTTTAAGGAGATAATTATTGCTAAATTCAATACAAACAGCGTATTAAGCTAAAAAAACCTACTTATAAGTTCTTTAATTTATCGGCTTGTTCCTGTAGATTAAACAAACATGAATGCAGCATTAACGTTGCAAACTCGCAAAAGCCAAGGAGCGGTATAAGCAGTGCCCAATACCACATTAAATTATTATAACCAAAATGCACAATCCTTTAGCGACTCAACACTTAATGTTGATATGTCTGCGCTTTACCGTGAGTTTTTACCTTATGTTGTCCAAAATGGCTATGTGCTCGATGCAGGTTGTGGCTCAGCTCGCGATGCCGCCTATTTTAAAAGCCAAGGCTTTAGTGTGTCGGCTTTTGATGCGAGCCCTGCACTTGCAGAGCTTGCAAGCAGTTACTTACAACAACCAGTAGAGGTTAAAACCTTTCAAGAGCTTGAGTGTGTTAATAAATACGACGGTATTTGGTGCTGCGCCAGTTTGTTACATGTGCCAAAGGCCGAGTTACCGCAGGTGTTTATAAACCTGCAAAATGCGCTTAAACCCAATGGCGTTTTATATGTATCGTTTAAATATGGCACGCAAGAGCGTGTACATAATGGCCGTGAATTTACCGATTTAACCGAGCAGTTATTAAGTAGTTTGCTAAATCAACACACGCAATTAAGTATAGTTAAGCACTGGCAAAGTGTTGATCAGCGCCCAGGGCGCGAAAGCGAAGTGTGGCTAAATGCCATAATAAAGGCTGCACCCATTTTATGATCAGCGCAATGCAGCAACAGCTCGACTTTATAGCATACATACAACGTATGCTGGTTGAGGGCGATTTTAGCGCTACCTACAAGTTTGCACTTTTACACGCCATTGCCGATGTATGCGTAGAGCATCCGCTGTTATCTGAGCAAAGTGAATTAGTAATAGAGCTACCAACACTTGCCGATAAACTCATTACTTTATACTGGCACCATGCAATGCCGTTTTCGTCAGAGCACACCGGCGAAAGCGCTTTACTTAAGCAAAATACAGGCGCGCAATCAAAAGTAATTAGCGTATTGTTTGAATGCCAACAAAACAACATACGTAACTTTCGCCAGCTTAAGCAAAGCCCGTTTTATAAGCCCACGTTTAATGCTGCTATGGCAACACTAAAATCAGGGCCGCTTTGGCGCTTACAAATTCTAGCCAAACAAGAAGAATGCTTTTTATACCCACATACAAACAGCACTCAATTTATTACGTTAAATGCAGGCATTGCTAGCTGCTTTAGACGCTTTTACGACCTAGTAGTGTACTTGGCTAAAAATGCATGGCTTCAAAAAATTCAAAGCATAAAGCACAACCAAGCCCTTATTGGCCCGCAAAGTCAGCTGCAAGAGTTTTTATTTGGGGTAGACCGTAATGCACTTACCAAGGCAAAGCCTGTTTTAGTAGAGCTGCAATCAAACACCTGTTTTTATTGCCAAAAGCCAATGAAAAACGATGTTGAGGTTGATCACTTTATACCGTTTGCCCGCTATGCAAACGATCTTGGCCATAATTTTGTGGCCGCGCATCGCACATGTAATAACAACAAACGCGACTTTTTAGCCGCACAGCAGCACCGTGAACGCTGGCAAAACCAAAATTTGGTCGTTAATAGCCAAACTATTAGTAATGAGCTAAGTGCCTATTTTCATTGCGATGCCGATAAATCTCTCGCTGTAAGCAATTGGGCTTACCAAGTAGCGCAAGCAAACAGCGCTAAATTATGGATTGCCAATAAAGACCATTTCGAACAAGCAAAACCAACCGCAGAATTGTTTACGTTTCCAAATGCACCACAGCCTGAGCTAAATCAAGTTGCTGAACCTGCCATTAGTTTAAAATCAGTTGATGAAGCATTAAAGCTACCGTACTTCCCTAATATTAAAATAGCCTGTGGGCATTTTAAAACTGGCGATAGCAGCGATGTTGAATATTTAGATGCGCCACTTGGCGCGGGCAAGCTTGATCCAAACGTGCATTTTTTAGCACGTGCATCGGGCAACTCTATGAATGGCGGTAAACACCCAATACTTGATGGCGACTTATTGTTACTTGAGCTTATAACTTCCGATAGAGCCGGATCGCTTCGCGGCCAAATAGTCGCGATAGAGCGAGATGAAATAGGCGGAGATGGCCAGTATTTACTGCGCAAAGTTAATAAATTACCTAATGGGCAATATGAGCTAATTGCTCAAAACCCCGATTACGAAGTAATGATTGCTGATGAAAGCATGCGAACGTTCGCACGCTTTAAACAAGTGGTTTTGTAGTCGCGATTTTATATCGCGTTTTAACGTGTAGACGCGCAGCTTGCTGGCGTTAAAAGCGCTATTTTGCGTGAGAGCTTTAGGGATCTAATAACCTCTATTCGAGGTTTTATCGCGTTGGCGATGGCAACCAAAGGGCGGTTGCCGCCGACTGCCCTTTGGAATCCCCCGGCGCACCCGAGGATCACACTGTATCTTCAACTTACGTTAGTGATGTGAACGTAACCAGTGTAGATCGGCCATCCATGGCCGAGCTACGCTTTGTACAGCATCCATGCTGTAAATTACTCATCATTAACTAAGTTTCAGGTGTGATCACGGGGAATTGGAGTATGTTGGTAGGTTGGTGTTTATGGCTCAGGTATCGAGTTACTTCACCAAATAAAATTTATTGAGAGTAAATCATTTAGCTGATATCTCTCTATGAGAGCAAACCATGATTTATGAAAAAGAGACCTTAAGATGCCGAAAAAAAATTGCTCAGTACACTTTTTACCTGCGGGCCAAGGCGATTGCTTTGTTATACAATTTCAAGACGAAAAATTTAATTATCATAATATTTTAATTGATGGTGGGAATCGGACAGCTCTTGATTTTAAAAAACAAAAAAAACAACTTTTGAAAATAATTGACTCTGGTAATCGTGGGAAGTTCGATCTTGTTATAGTTACTCACAGTGATGATGACCATATTAAAGGTATATTAAACCTAATTGCTGACGAGGAACTAGAGCAGTATGTTGAACAATATTGGTTTAACTCTGAAAGGTCGATAGCAAAGTTATTAGGTCATAATTATGAACATACACAGAAATACTCTGTAGTTAAAAATAACAAAGGGGCTGTTAAGTCTTCTCGGCAACAAGATAACGATTTATATTCTATTTTGCAGCTTAGTCCGAAATGGGATGAAAAAGTTATTACGGATAAGACCATATTAGATATAAGTGGGTTAAAAATAACGGTCCTATCACCTTCCCTAGCGAAGCTTGAAGCACTAAACAATTATTGGCCATCACAACCTTTAAAAAAAACGGGTGCAGTAAAGTCGTCTGGCAAGGAAAAATGTGATTACGAGCTAAGTTTTTCGGAGCTAAGGCGGC
This sequence comes from Pseudoalteromonas sp. Angola-7, assembly GCF_028599255.1. NCBI lineage: Bacteria > Pseudomonadati > Pseudomonadota > Gammaproteobacteria > Alteromonadales > Pseudoalteromonadaceae > Pseudoalteromonas > Pseudoalteromonas sp. Angola-7. The sequence goes on along the minus strand of NZ_JAQREL010000015.1, from coordinate 53,014 downwards.
GCTTGGTGCATTTTGAACAAGATGCTAGTCCGGTTAATGGTGCAAGTATTGCTATTCTTGCTGAGTTCAGTGATTTTAAATGGCTCTTCTTATCCGACTCACACCCTGATGTAGTTGTCGAAAACCTGAAAAAACTAAATTTTTCAGAAAGCAACAAGGTTGTAGTTGATGCTTTAAAGATCTCTCATCATGGTAGTAAAAAGAATACAAATGACTCTCTATTAGAAATGATCGATTGCCAAAACTTCGTAATTTCTGCCAATGGCAATAAAAAACATTACCACCCGAATAAGGAGACTTTAGTTAGAGTTTTAGAGCACTTTGACATTGAAGCAACAAGTTTTCATTTCGTAATTAAAAATAGTGAAATAGAAAAAATATTTTACAAAAACCCTAACATAAAGACTTATTATCCAAAAATAAAAGAAGAAGGTATTGTATTTAATTATGAATGTTGATATTGCAGAGCAACTCTCAGTTACTATTCACTGCGGTGATAAGAACAGCAGTGGAACTATATATGTTAATGAGGGAACAGCCTACATATTAACAGCTAAACACAGTATTTGCCCAAAAGTCATTAATGAATGTGAAGTTATTAAAAGAGAATGTAATACATGTGAATTAAAAAACTCTTATGCAGCTAAGGTAACAAAAATCTCAATAGGTAGAGTTGGCCCTGATAACCTTACAATAAAACCTAAAAAGGTTGTGGCTCATAATAATAAAGATTTAGCTCTTTTAGTTTTTAAAGATAAAGATATTCCTTCAGTCGTTAATTTACCGAATATCAAAATTTCTAGTCTTGATGATATAAATAGTAAAGATAAATTTGTCACGTGTGGCTATCCAAATGTTGCCGGAAATGAGGAGCCGCAGCCTATTCATTATTCAGATATGTCGAGGCTAGGGCTTGGTATCAATTTCCAAGTAGAGGGGAATGTTATTTCAAATTTGGAATCAGCAAAGGATAATTTATCTGCAAACTCTGGGGCTGGGCTAATAAAAAAACATGACTCTAAAAACTTGCTCGTGGGTATATACACTAAGACTGGTGATATTAGTGCATCCTTTGGGGAATATATCGACCATTCAGTTAATGACTTACTTAAACTTTCCAACCTTCCTTTGCTGGCTTTTGAAAGCGAGGTAAATGAAATAAGTACTTTAATTAAAAATGACTTTTTAAAGTGCTTTACAAAACTTGAACATGGACTGATTTTAGGTGAAAAGAGAAAGTTAAATCTCTTTACAGTTAAACTAAACGGTAAAAATTGTGATTACGAAAACCTTAAAGAAAGGTTAAATGAATGTATCAGGTTATTCTCTCTACCTAGGAAGATAATTAAACAATATGAGGAACAAAACAAAAATAAAAAGGCCGTTAAAGAAGGTGATAAGTTGTTTTTAGCCTTGGAAAGTGATCATAAGGTGGCAGAACTATTATTGCAGGGTTTTTTAGAGTCTCACTTAAACGCACCAAAGCTTTATTCATTTAATAGTGACCAAAATAAACCAATGCAAAGTGTCCATATTAAATTTATTGATACTAAGTCCTGTGAGCTAGTCTACTCGGCAGCGAAAATGGGAAAGTGCTTACAGTCGACTTTATACGATAGTTTAAATGAGCTTCTTCAGGCAATACCGAATTTAGACGGAGTAGGGTCATTGCTTAGTAATCACCTATTCGATTTGACTTTTGATAGTAATGATCAATCTATATTAGAGAGTATTCTTTTACCAGAGGAGGATGATAAACCTAATAATTTAAATAACTCTTTTTCTCTTTTAATAGGTTTTGACTTTAAATGCAGTGACTCTATTCGATATAAAAATAACATTGAATATAGTTCACTATTTCAAGGTGAAGTAATTGAGGCGATGAGAACTGTTTTGGTTAATATTAAAAAATTGCTAGATGCTTTTAATGTTGTTGATGCTGAGTTGAACTGTTACGTTGTCCCATTTTCAGATACTAAAGAGTTTTGCCAATCTTTTTTAGAGGAGCTATAAAATGGAACGTTTAGGTAACTCACTCGCTAAAAGTGTTCTTGAAAGTAATTACTTTAAAAAATTATTTGTTAAGGCTCATCGTTGCTATTCAATATTAATATTTGATGGAATAAAAGAATACGAATTAACAACTAAAGAGGAAAATGATCTTATTAGGTTTATCGATTTGTTGGCTAATTCAGCATTACCTTCTGCACGAGCAAAAGCCTATCATTTAATAAGCTTGTTGGATCCCTTTATTACAGACAAAGATAAATTCAAAGTAATATCAGCATCAGTCTATTCAAAAATGGGCTTATTTGCCTTGAACTATGACTCAAATTGCCTACCCACAGAGCGACGTTTGGAAAGCAACTTCAAAAAATATCTACATACGACTGCTTGTGGTAAATACCATTTTACTGATTCACAATTTAGCATATATTCTGAGATGGAGATTGCACCATGCTATAGCTTTTCTGGACCTACATCTTTAGGGAAGTCATTTATAATTAAAAGGTTTGTCGAATCAGAAGTTATTAAAGAAAAGTCAAACCTTGTTATTATTGTCCCTAGTCGAGCACTAATTTCTCAATTTCAAGTTGAGTTGAATAATGAGTGCGGTGAAAAACTAAAGAGCAATAATTATCATGTAGTAGCAAATGTAAATGGAAGCGAAGATATAAATAAAAGGTATATATTTATATTAACGCCGGAACGATTATTAAACCTTCATAATAGCAAAATAAATATAGATATTGGTTTTCTTTTTGTAGATGAGGCACACAAGCTTTCAGAGGATGGAGAAGATGCAGAGCGCAGTATTACAGAATACAGCGCTATCGATTTAACAATTAAAAAATATCCTGATTTAAAAGTGTATTTTTCATCACCTAATATAACCAATCCTGAAGTTTTTCTTAAGTTATTTAATAAGAATGTTAAGTATTCAAAATCAATTCAAGAATCTCCCGTAGCACAAAACTTATATGTTGTAGATGTAAATAATAAAATAATAAAAAGCTACGTAGATAAAGATGAACTAAGTATTGATTCATTAATTATGAATAAAGTCCAAAGTGTTGATGATTTTATTTTTGAAATTGGAAATAAACAACACTCTAATATGATCTACTGTTCTAGCCGAGACAAATCAATTGTTAATGCCTATTCATTTTCAGAAAGAATAAATAAAGAAAAAATAACGGAACCACTTGCTGATGCAATAAAAAAAATATCATCTTATATACACAAATCTTACTATTTGGTTGAGTGCCTTAAAAAAGGTGTTGCATACCACCATGGACAGTTGCCACTTATCGTGAGAAATATAATCGAAGAGCTGTTCCGAAATGGCAATATTGATTTCATTTTTTGTACACCTACATTAATTGAAGGTATTAATATGCCAACAAAAAATATATTTATAAATTGTGAAGATAAAATAAGGTTAACTAAAGATAAGAAAAGAAATGCAAACAAAACTTTAACATTTTGGAACTTGGCTGGTCGCGCCGGGAGATATCGAAAAGAGCTTTCAGGGAATATTTTTTGTTTACCTTCAGAAGCAAAAAGTTGGGACTCAAAAGTAATATTCAAAACGAAACAAATTAAATTAACCCCGACAATAGATCTTAAATTAAACTCTAAATCAAGTGTCTTGGAGATAGAGGAAGCCTTAAAAAATAGTAAAAAAGGCGATGTAAATATTAGTAAGACAATCGAATATTTAGCTAATATTATTTGTATTGATACATTACGTTTTCCAAATAGCTTTGAAAATAGTTTCATATTGAAAAAATTTATAGAAAAACATTTAGAGGAGATTTTAGATTTAGCTAAAAATAGAAGTGAAATAGTCCGAGATATTTCTTTTGATATCATAAACTCATACAAATCGCTAAATTTCGAAATACAAAGAAAGGTATATGACTTTGTAAGTAATGATCCTCTACAAAATGTATTACCAGATTTTACTTACGATAGTTGCTTAATCACGTTAAAGAAGTTACACAAGCTATATAATTGGGAAAACACTGAAAAAATCACACCTGCTCAGATTAATTTTTATGCTTTTTTAATGAATAACTGGATTAGTGGTAAATCAATAAGTGAAATGATTGGAAAAGCCATTGAGTATCATAAAGACAATGAAGTTGAGTTGTATATGGATTATGGAAAAAAGAAACCAGTATTCAATGGTAGTAAAGAGCATATTAATCATGTTATTGATAATCTTCTCGATAATATTGAAAGAAAACTAAGATATACTTTTGAAAGATATTTTAACCACTACCATAAAGTTCTTATTACTTTTTTAGGAGAGGAAAAAGCAGGTCAGAACTGGGCTGGGTTTTTAGAGTATGGCAGTAAGCACCCTTTAGTGATTGCTATGCAAAACTTAGGTATATCTCGTTATACAGCACTAAAAATATTTAACGATAAAGAGTTAAAAAAGCACTTAATAATTGACGGGAAAAGTAAGGAGCTAATAGGTTTTGATAAACCAAAACTTTTGAGTGAATTTAAGATAAACACGATTGAATACGATGAAATATCCATGATCTCATAATCACCCAGCCGCTAACTTCCCTGCCTCGTGCCACATTTCACTTGGCATGAAGGAGCGGATAGGGTCAAATCTTGACTTCACACATTAAGAGTGTTCGATGCCTGCTCAAGGCACGGTTTAGAATTTCGGCAAAGACTGAAAAGCGAACTATGGTAGTTCGAAACCTTGCAAGATATGCTACCTTTTAGAGTATCACTAATAAAGTGTTATTTGTTTTGACATGGAAAAGGAGAATTTAATGGCTAGACATCGTGTTGGAAATTCATATTTATCAGATGAAGAGCTCTCTGAGCATCAATCAGAAAATTGGAAAGTATGGATATTTGTCATTGCTGCATTGTGTACTGGGTTTGTTGTAGCAAATATTACAGATGGAAAAATTGACCTAAAATTAATGAGATTTTCCATAATTATTGGCTCTGCTGTTTTAGTAGGTGTTATAGCTGCAAAATTAAGTGAAATTATTCGCTGGGCAGTGTATTTATCTATCGTGCTTGGAATAACATTTTTTGCAGGCTCACTTATTTGGTCGTCGCTGTGATACATATAGCAACCACTGAAGTCGGACTCCCGGAAAAGTGTGTCTGTCGCTTATTGAAGGGTTACTAAAGTCTGCTATCGGCACATAGCAGTTAAGGATGATCAAGCTTAAAATCCATCACCCAACTGCCAATTTCCCAGCCTCATGCCACATTTCACTTGGCATGGGGCTTGTTAATTCCCACGTTATATTCATAGGCTGGCTACCGTTGTGGCTTTGGTATTTTACCTCGCCGTAGTTTACAAACCCCATAGTTCGGCCGTTTTCGTCTTTGCCTTGTTCGCGTACAAATAACAGGATGTTTTTGCCTGTTTGTTGGTGTTGTAAGTAACTAAGGCCGCGGCCGTGTTCTGGGCGGGCGCTGTTTTGCGTTTGCCAATGAAACAAAGTAGGGCTGATTGCGTAGTCGTGATAAAGCGTGGTTGGCGAGTAGGTTTTTTCGCACTTATTAAGTGTTACAAATAGCAGCTCTAGGTTTTGGTTTTTAAATTCTAAAACGCCTTCGCGGGCGGTCGATTTTATATCAAACGAGTGTGCCCCAAACGCGGCGAGTATTTGTTGGCGGGTGTAGCGGCTGTGTAATTTTATTGCATGATTAGGTAAGCACGCTAAATCGCTTTCTTGCTGGTGAATGCGGTTTATTAATAGCGTAATTACTTGTGTAAGCTCGTGCTGTAGCTCTTTGTGTTTAAGTGCTTGTAAGCTTTGTTCGAGTGATTTGAATCCTAAACTTGTGCCTGTACTATCCCAAAAGTTGTAATGCGCCATAAGTGCGTACTGTTTGTTTTGCGCTGTTGGCGTAAAGCTAAAATCGTTATTACATAAATCACGTAAAAAGCATAGATAACTGAGCGAGTCGCAGCCGAGTAATTGGGTGTTTATGGCGCGGTAATATGCGGCGTAAATGTCGGTTTGCTCTGCGAGTATTTCATCGCCTTTTAACCAGTGCCAGCCACCGAGCTTTTTATTTTTGGGTTTGTATATATCTTCTAGTGTGACTTGTGGGTTTATGCGTAAAAAATTACTGAGCGTTAGCGCATCATTGGTGTGTTGCGAATAGGTATTTATAAGCTGCTGTAAACGGCGTTTAGAGTTTATGGCTTGCTGAATGTTTTTTAATATTGTTTGTTGTGTGCGCTTTTGTAGCTCAATACGACAACCCAATGGTAAATGTGGGAAGTTGTTTTCAATCTCAGTTTTTATTGGTTGGTTGCTTTTACCAATTAGCGCGCGGAATTTACTGGCAAAGTCGTATTCTGGGCGAGCATTACCTACAAAGTCGAGCACGGTACAGCATTGCTTTTGGCTGTTGTCGGGTAGGCGAAAACCACGGCCGAGTTGCTGTAAAAACAGCGTTAGGCTTTCAGTTGGGCGTAAAAATAGTAAGGTATCGACCTCTGGGATATCGACTCCTTCGTTAAAAATATCAACCACACAAAGTATTTGTATTTCGCCTTGGCGCAGTGCTTGTTGTTTGGTCGCGCGCTCATTAGTGTTTTTGCTGGTGAGTACATCGGCGTTTATGCCTGCTAAATTAAAGTTAGAGGCCATAAACTCCGCGTGTTTTTGGCTTACGCAAAATGCCAACGCTTTAATGTTGTGAACATTAGTCACTATATCAGCAAGGCTGGATATAATTTTGTTAGCGCGGCTGTTTTCCCCTGTATAAAGGTTACTTAGCTCGGTTATATCGTAACGGCCGCCGCGCCATGTTATTTGACTTAGGTCGGTACCGTCATCTAATCCAAAGTATTGAAATGGACATAAATGGCGTTGATTTATTGCCTCTGGCAAGCGGATTTCAGCGGCTATTACACCGCAAAAGTCATCGAGTATATTTGCGCCATCATGTCGCTCTGGTGTGGCAGTTAAGCCAAGTAATATTGTGGGCGTAAAGTGATTTAATATAGCGCGATAACTGGCTGCGCTTACGTGGTGTACTTCGTCTATTACTATGTAGTCGTAGTAATCATGCGTTAAATTGAGCGATTCAATTTGGCTGTTTAATGTTTGTATTGACGCAAAAAGTTGGCTGTAACGCTGCGGTTTGTAGTTACCTACCCACAGCTCACCAAAGTCGTTATTTTTAAGCACGCCGCGATAAGCGCTTTGCGCTTGTTTTAGTATTTCTTCTCGGTGGGCTACAAACAAAAAGTGTGCGTTTGGGTTTTTATCGTAAACGGTTTTAAAGTCGAACGCCGATATAATGGTTTTACCTGTGCCCGTTGCAGCAACCACTAGGTTTTTAAAACGATTATGCACGCCACGTTCAACGCTTAGCTTTTCTAAAATAGCGAGCTGGTGTGTTTTTGGTGTTATATCAAAATAAAACTGGCTGCTTGATTGCCCAACACCGCGTTGCTCATTAAGAGAGTTTATTAGCTTTTCTTTACATTCAGCTTTGCCAGTAAACAACTCGAAATCTGGCGATTGCCAGTAGGTTTCAAACGTGCTTTTGGTTTTGGCTATTATGTGTGGGATTTCTTGCGCGGTAATTTTTAAGTTCCACTCAAGGCCGCTGGTAAGCGCTGAATGCGATAAATTAGACGAGCCAATATAACCTGTATGAAAACCCGTATTGCGCATAAATAAGTAAGATTTAGCGTGTAGGCGCTCTTGCTGGTTATTGTAACTTAGCTTTACTTCGGTATTTGGTAGGTTTGCCAAAAACTCAACCGCTTTGGCATCCGTTGCGCCCATGTATGAAGTAGTAATTACTTTGAGTTTATTACCGCTTTTGGTAAAGGCTTCAAGCTCATTTTTAAATATGCGCAGCCCCGTCCATTTGATAAATGAGACAAGCCAGTAAATAGTGTCGGACGATTTAATCTCGCGCTTTAGCTCAGTTTCGAGCGATATACCTGCATTAGCACCGCTAAATAATTCACTTTGTGTAAGCCCTGTAAGTGGAAATATATCGCTTGAGTAATCTTTAAGGTTGGCCGCAATAGGGTTTTGGGTATTAAACAGTGCGGTAAGTATTCGGCCTTGGCTGTCGATAAGGTTTTCGTTGATCAGTTCATCATCTCGAATATGATCTTTAAGCCAAAGGACAAGGCTATTAGCTAGGCTAATTTGCTCCTGCAAACGCTCTTTAGAGTTGGGAATAGCATTTATGGCATGTTCAACAAGTTTACCCAAAAAGCGTGAAAGCCATGTTGCGGCCTCTGCCGATTCTAGTTGGCGTTCGCCCACATAAAATTGGTCACGGTTTAAGTTTTGCTCAATTACTTGTGTAATTAACTGCTCGTAAATACCAATTTGCTGCATTAAAACCACTCCCTGTTTGCGTGCAGTTAGTTTACTTAAAAGTGCATTGTAAACAAGCATTAACTCATTATTGAATTGAAGGCTGATGCTTAGGCCACTCCCCCGTGATCACACCCGAAATTGAATTAGTGATGAGTAATAGCAGTGCATGGGTGCGCGTTAAGTGATGCTTACACACGGACGTGTTTCATCGCGTTTACGTTCATATCATTAATTTAAATTGAGGAGATAGTGTGATCCTCGGGGCGCCGAGAGATTCCAAAGAGAAGTCGGCGGTTACTTCTCTTTGGTTGCCATCGCCAACGCGATATTTATGAACTGTTTGTATTATTTCAAAAGCTCTGCTTTTAGCGCGAGCAAGCTTCGCGCTTACGCCGAGTTTTAACAGAACACTTTGATATAACCTGTTGACGCGCAACTTGTTGGCGTTTTAAAAGCAGGGCTTTTACGGTGTTAATTTATTAAGTAATGAGAAGCTACGCTTCTAACGTGAGCAAGCTCTACGTCTACAGGTGTTTAGGTGAAATTTGTTGAATAGATTGTACGGAGTTTGAATAATGCGACATGTACCTGTTTTTAAGGTATAACGTAAACATTGTGATTATAGGAACCCATCATGGATGATTTATTAAACCAAGGTTTAAGCCTTTTAGTTATTGTAGGTAGTGTTTATTCCTTATTAGGCGTTTTGTTTCTCAAAATATGGCTTCATCAAAAAAATGCCAAACTACCTGTAGATCGTAAAAAGCTTAAACGTGTTGCTGCTCAAACTCTTCAAGAGCAAGTGAATGACAAGATTGTTGATGTTATTGGCCTAATATTTTTGGCTGCACTCATCGTTATAATGCCTTTTGCAATTAAAGGGATTGCTGAAATGCTTGCTAGCGGCAAGTTTAATTGCTTTTTAATTATTATGATCTTGCTAGGTTTAGCTTATGTAGCAAGAAAGCTTTGGGCTAAATCAAATCACTTAATAAAGTTAAAGCTTGGGCGTGATGCCGAACTTGCTGTTGCCTCTGAACTTATAGAGTTACAGTCTCACGGATACCAAGTATTTCATGATATACAAGCTGATGGTTTTAACATTGATCATTTAGTAGTAGGGCCAAATGGTATTTTTGCTATTGAAACCAAGGGCAGGCACAAGCGAATAAAGGACGATACAAATTACAAAGTTAAATTTGAGAATAATCATTTAGCATTTCCCTCTTGGTTTGAAAGTAAGCCGCTAGAACAAGCCCAAAAGCAGGCTAATTGGGTGAACAAATGGCTACAAGAGGCAACGGGTTTTAACACTCAAGTTTTCCCTGTTTTGTGCTTTCCTGGTTGGTTTGTCGAATTAAAACAGCGCCCACTCTTTCCAATTGTTTCGCATAAACAAATAGTGAAAACGATTCTTTCGATGCGACAAGTAAATTTAAACCAAGAGCAGCAACGTGCGATTTGTTATCAAGTAGTTCAGCGTTCACTGCGTGAAAGTAAAGCAATTTAAAAGCCTAGCTTTTTTAGCGTCAGCAAGCTTAACGCCTACGGTGGGAATAGGTTAAAGGCGCTAGGGGTTAGTCTGAATTTATAGCCCGTTGCTCGCGGCTCGTTACCCATAGCTTACTGTCTTCTCATTTACCCTCATTCACTTCTCTTTGTGCATATATGGTTTTAAGTGATTTATTCACAAAGAGGTTATGAAGCGCTGCGCTGAAGAGGTAACGCAAAAGGGACTAGGCGCTTTAAGTTCGCTCCTCGAAGCTCATTACGTCTCTATTTAAATAATATTGCAATCATATTAAATACCGCTTAACTAATCATTAGTTTATTAATGACCGATTAGGAAGGCATTTATGAGATCTGAACAAGCATTAAAGCTGGCGCGTCGCTTGGGTGATTTAATTCGTCAGCATCGTACTTTACTTTATACCCAGAGCACGTTCGCTAAGATGATTGGTGTATCTCGCTCCACGGTACAAAAGCTTGAACAAGGAGAGGTAGTAAAAAGCGATATATTGTTTGAAGCCCTTGTTGTTCTTCAATTGCAAGGCTCATTGCTGGATGAAATTAACGAGCTAGCCGCAGATGTGGGCGGTTATAATGCAAGACAGCGTAAAAGCAATAAAACTCAGGTGATTAACGATGACTTCTGAAGCTTATGTATTTATTGACGGTTTAGAAGACAGCCCCATAATTTGTGGTTTTTTTAAGTTAAATCCATAAACTGGCCGAGGTGAGTTTAATTATGGTAAAAGTTACCTTGCGCGCTCTGATGCGTTTGCGCCCCTTGGTTGCCATCGCCAACGCGACATAGGGAACTAAAAATACAGAGCGCGAGCAAGCTTCGCGCCTACATCGAGTGCTAACAGAAAATCTTGAAGTCTACAAGCGCGATATAAAATCGCGCCTACACACCACATCCACGCCAGCGTAAAATTTAACCTTGTAGACGCGCATTGCTTTTGTTTAAAAGCTGGGCTTTACGGTGTTAATTTTTTAAGTAATGAGAAGCTGCGTTTCTAACGTGAGCAAGCCCGACGTTTACAAGCGCGATATAAAATCGCGCCTACATGTTAGTGCCTTTCTTTATGTAATCTTCGCATCTTTTAGCAAATTAAAGCTGCTGTGTGTGGTTTTAATTATGCGGTTATTTACTTTGAGTAATTTTATTTAAGTTTTAGTAACAATAAACGCAAACTTTTTGCTTGGGGTGTGGTCATAAAAAGAGCTGCTTTTTACAGCTTGTTACAAATAAATAACGTGCCACTTGGTTGCAAAATGAGCGTGTAGCTATTGCCAGCATTATAATGTGGCGCGCTGAGCTTACCAGTGGTTCATTAAATATTAACATTGATAAAATTGTTCTTTTAATTTGTACTGTCTAGTATTAAAGGTTGACAGTACACACCCAAACAAAACATAATATTAACATTGGCTACACTTAAAAAGCATTTCACTTAATTGTATTGCGTAAATTGGTTGAAGGAGGGAAGTATTATGAACAAATTACTCATTGCATGCGCTATCACTGCTGCAACTTTGTACGTGTTTAAAAACGATTTGACCGCCTTGGCTCAAAATAATCTACCCAACTCAATAACTAACACCACGTCTGTGCAGCCTGCTCAACCTCTGGTGGTAGATATACAAGCAATGCAAAGTAGCCACGATGTAACTAATAAAGAAGGCACTGCACTTACCGAGCAAATAGTGATTACTCCTCAAGAGGTGGGTGAATACTCTGAGCTAGAAAGCGCTGCTCAAATTCAAAGTACGCTTGATTTAGCACAGTCAGAGCAAGTGTTTTTAGATAAAGTGCAAAGCAGCTTTGCTGAAAAGTCGCTATTTTTATACAGTTTTGAGTGTAAGCAAAACGATTGTAATGCAGGCATTGTGGCAACCGACGGGCAACCTAAACACGAGGATATAGCTGGCGTGTTAGCGCATTTATCGGCGTCTGAAGAGTTTGCTAATCACTCTGTGCAATTAGCGGGTGTGGCGGTTAATAACGATGGTATTTTACAATACGATTTAAATATTAAAAACATGCCCCCCGAATAATACTAAGCGCAATAATAGTTAATTATTTTTAGCAGCCAAACTTGGCACTAGCTGTGTTACAAATACAAAGATGCTAAAAGTACAGCAATGTACAACTAGTTAGTTATAACAACTAAACAGCGCATTTTTTGTAGCATTAAAACGTTTTCTCAGTCTTAAATCCATACTTAAAATAGCTCGCTTAATTAAGCGCATTAATACAACTCTATATTTTTAAACGACAAAGCGGCCTTGTGGCCGCTTTTTTGTGCTGGTAATTGAGTAATAGCAATTTTATCTTTAAATAGTGTACTTGCTGCGTTAAAAATTATTTGTATAGAGCAATAATATCAAGCTTATTTGCTCGGCTATTCTTTTGTTTGCATGTTTTTAGCGCGCTCTTCTGCCTCTATTAAGGCTTGTGATTTAGGCGCTTTCTTTTTTTCCTCAATCACGGGCTTTTTATCTGAATTTGGGTCCCAGCTTTCATCTAGCGAAAGGTTTGCAAATGGGTTGCTAGAATCACTTTGCTTGGGCGTACTATCGGCCTCTGATTGCGCTGGCTTTTCTTGAGCTGGCTGTGGTTGGTGAGCTGTTGATATTGGCGCATCTAACGTGAGTTCGTTATTTGGTTTTGCTGAAACTGTAGATTGTGCTGGCTCTTTACTTGGTTTTAAAGGCGCATCTGGATTGTAGGTACGAATTTCGGGCTCTTTAAAGTCGTGTTCGCTATTTAACGTGGTTTGATCAAGCTCGCTGTTTTTATCGGCTGTATGCAGCTGCGCGCTTGTATTAGGCTCAGTGATAGGGTTACTAGGCGCAGCCGGTTCGTTTATAAGAGTAGACTCTTGTGGTTTTACTTCTTCAATGGGCTCTGCTTTTGGCTGTTCTACTGCGGCGGCTTTGTGCTTACGCGTGCGCTTAACCGAAGGCGCGTCTGGGTTAAACTCTCTTACCTCGGGCTCTGTAAAGCCTTTTGCATTTTGAATACGCGCTAATGTATTTTTTGCGGCAGCTTCAAACTCTGCGGTGTTTGGCTCTGGCGCTACTTTTTTAGGTTCAGGTTCAGATGCTGGTGCATCTTCTTCTGGTTTAGCTTGTTCTGGCTCAGCCTCTATGGCTTGCGTATTGGCAGGCAATGGCTCGTTAATTGTCTCGTTTATTGGTGCATTAGAGCTTGCAGGCTCTGGCTCACTCGGGGCCGAAACCGTGGGCACAGCTGGTTTTGAAAGTTCATCACTTGGGGTTGGAGCCGTTTTGGGTGGTGCTGCTTGCGCTGCGCTTTTGTTGTTATTTTTTGGGGCTGTAGCCGTTGGAGCAACAGGCGGCTCGGGCTTATTTTGTTTAGCGCGGCGTAAACGTATAACCACCATGGCGCCAATTAATACCACAATAAGCAGTAGCAAACTTGGTAACAATAATGAACTTGGCGGCTCTGCAACTGGCGCAGGTATAAGTACAGGTGCGGGTTTGGGCGTTGTATTAACCGTTGGCTGCTCTTTTTTAGGCGCTGCTTTTGGGGCTGTTTCAGTGGCCACCGGCTGCGCTTGGCTAGTGGTAGGTGTTAACTCGCTGCTATTAGGCGCAATTTCGGCCTTAGGCGTGCTTGGCGCATCCTTTACTGTATTAATTGGCGCAGTCTCTGGCTCGTTAGTTTCTGAGCTTTGCTGGCTTATTTGATTTGTAGGCTGAGAGCTTGTAGTGGCTTTGCTTGCGCTTTGTTTTATAGCTTTTTCGGCCGCAGTTATTTGCTCAAGCAGTTGTTGTTCTTGCTCGGGGGTAAGGGCAAGTGGTTGTGGCTCTTGTTCAACAACTGGCGGCTCTACTGGTTTTGGTTTTGTTTGTACTTGCTTGGGTTTATTACAGTTTCTTTTAAAATCGCGTGCGGCGCTGCGGTATTTGGCACTGGCTTTATTATTACTGTACTGCTGCATTTCTTGCTTAATTAAAATACACATGGCTTCGTTATAGGCAGCACTTTGGCTGCTGTAAAATAAAGCAAAGCAAAAAATAAGTTGAGAGAGTCTAATAATCATAAAACACGGCGCTTAAGTATCAATAGTTTGATTTTAAGCGCAAAATTAAAATATATCTAGGCACTAAGGGCGACTAAATCGCGGCGTGAGGTTTGTAACCTAGTGAGATAAGTAAAAACCACCCAGCAACACGCTCTAGTTAATCAATCACCATTAGGCTGCGGTACTCGTCGTAGGCAAATTGGTCGGTCATGCCACTTATGTAATCTTGAATTAGCCTACAGCGATAGTAAAACTCGTAAGCGGCAAAGTGATCGGGCTCTTCTTGCATGGCATCTATGGCGTGCTGATAACTATTTAAGTGCTTTTTAGAGAGCTTTTTAACCAAACGCGATTCGATTAATAATCGTGAGTCGCCATTTAATGCGCGTTTAAAATCGTCGCTGTTAAGTTGTAGCAGTGGTCTATAACAATCGAGCAGGCCGTTAATGATGCGATAGCCTTGTAGTTCGAGTTTTTCTACCTCTTTGTGAGAAAACACATGCTTAAGCGCCACCTGTTTAAGGGTTTTAGTAACGGCATGTAAGTGGCTGTTATCTTCTAGTAGTGCTTGGTTAAAGTCGCCGTGGTAAATAGGCTCAATGTGCTCTATAAAACGCTTAGCGGCGTGGTTTACAAGTGGGTGAAGCAAGGCCACGCGTAGGTAAATAAAAAATTCGCTATTAAAGTTGTAAGGCTGCGCGTTGGCGCGCTCTAGTGCGTAATCTACCGCTTTATCTACAAAATTTAGGTGTTCGGTGTCGTCAATGGTTAGGTTTATAAGTGCTTTTTTATATTCACTTTTTAGCTGCTGACAAAGTAGTTCGGTGGTGATTATATCTTTTTCTACGGCGTCTTCTATGTCGGCTAAGCAATACGAAATATCGTCGGCGGCTTCCATAATGTAACTTGCCGGATGGCGGCAGTATGGCTCTATAACCAGCTCGTTTTGCAGTGCCTCTACAAAGGTTTTTTCGCTGTAGTAGTAACCTACTTTTTTCATTAAGTAGTTTTTATTTTGCGGTATGTCTTTTGGGTTTAATCCCGCGGGGCGGGTGTACTTTAAAATGCCCGCGCTTTGGCAATAAGTTAAGTTTAACCCCAGTAGCGAATGTATTATGCGTATGCCTTGGGCGTTGCCTTCAAAATTACAAATATCGTGCGCTAGGTGCTTAAAAATAACCCCTATGCCGGTATTTTGTTCTTGGCAGCGCGCAGGGGTAACACTTGCTAAGTTGTTATTAAACCAGTGATTTATGGCAGCTTCGCCAAAATGTCCAAAGGGTGGGTTGCCTATATCGTGCATTAGGCAGGCCATTTCTACTAGGCTTTCGAGCGGGCGTTCTAGCCCTTTTAAGCCAAACTCGGTTTGTTGCTCAAAGCTTAAATTTGCAAAAATGCGCTGTACTATAAAACGGCCAACTTGCTGTACTTCTAGTGAGTGAGTTAAGCGCGAGCGTACCGCTGCGTTTCGCTCTAGCGGAAAAACCTGAGTTTTTTGCTGCAACCTACGAATAGCTGCACTGTTAATTATACGACCGCGATCGCTTTCCATCGCCATTTGTAAATTTGCAGTCGTGCGATACATGCGCGCTGGGGTTATTTTTTTACTAAAGTCGATAGTCATCGGAGTCCTTGCTTAGTGGTGACGACTGGCAAAGTAAATGCGCGTTGTCATTCGTTTTAAATACTTACTTGTTAATATATACATCTAGACGAGTTAGGTACAGGTGCTTGTATCATTTAAGGCCTGGCAATTGTATTATAAAGCTATATTTTTCAGTATTTAACGCATTTTAATGTAGGCGAGTATTTGTAATGAAGTATGTATTTTTAAAGGCCATGATGTTGGCTCTTTTAGTGTTAACCAGCCAAGCGACATATGCGGCAAAAGAGCAAACCGTTGTACTTATATCAATAGATGGCATGCGTTGGGATTATATAGAAAAACACGGCGCGCCTAATTTAAAAGCAATGGCTGCTAAAGGTGTACGCGCGCAAAAACTAATGCCTGTTTACCCAACAAAAACGTTTCCAAATCATATTTCTATTATTACAGGGTTGCTGCCGGTAAATCATGGCATTGTAGATAATAACTTTTGTGATAAAGCCCGTAAAAACGAGTGCTACAGCATGGGTAAAGGCATGCGCGATAGCACGTGGGTAAACGGCATTCCACTTTGGAATTTAGCAAAAATGCAGGGGCTAAAGTCGGCTACTTATTTTTGGCCAGAGTCGGATGCGCGCTTTAACGGTATGACGCCCGACTATTACTTTCATTATTCTAAATACAGTGAGTACCAAGGCCGTGTTGATCAAATAATACAGTGGCTAAGCTTACCTAAAGCGCAGCGCCCACGTTTTGTGGCAAGTTATTTTTCACTTGTTGATAGCATGGGCCACGAGTTTGGCCCAGACGCACCGCAAACTCGCGATGCGGTAAAACAATTAGATGAACTAATGGGACAATTACAAACCCGTTTAAGCAAGCTAGAGCAAGAGATTAACCTTGTTATTGTATCCGATCACGGTATGGCGCATGTAAACCCAGAGCAAAGTATTGATGTATCTACATTGCCTAAAAACGATAATTTTATAGTTAAAAATACCGGCCCGCGTTTACTTATTTATGCAAAGCCTGCTGTAACAAGCGAGCAAATTGCAACTTACAAACAACGTTTGCAACAAGCCGCAAACGGGCGTTATACGGTATTAAACGACGAGCGATTAGCTGGGTATCATTATAATAAAGGCACTCGGGTGGGTGATATTGTTGTGCAAACTAATGCGCCTGCGGTATTTACTAACGAAGGCAAAGCAATGTACTTAGGTACTCATGGCTATGCCTATACCGATGATATGGCGGCTACGTTAATTGCTGTAGGGCCTGCTTTTAAACAAGGGCTAAGCCTTGAAAAGGTAAATAATCTTGATATTTACCCGGTACTTGCCAAAGTAATGGGGCTTAAGCTTTTAAGTAAAGTAGATGGTGACGGTAAAACGTTAATGCCTGCTATAAAACAAAAAATAGTAGTGCATTAATTAGCTGCGCACTTTTAGGCTTTTAGTGACTTAACCTTGAAAGATCAACAAACCTTAAGCCAAATAAAAAAGAGCGCAAATGCGCTCTAAAGGGAAATAATTATAAGTGGGCTAAATACAGCCTGCTTTAAATCACTTACTTAAAGTTAGCAATGCTTGTTTTAGTGTCGGTAACCGTACGAATAGCATACGCTTGGTTAGTTACACCAAAGGCTAAGCCATTTACGCTCCAATTAGGGTTAGAGAAGTAATCGTACTGCGTTGCGCTACCGTAAACGTGCGGGTAAGCCATAATGCTGGCAAATTCATTTTGTACGCCGTGGCCCATACCATCAACATACACACCGCCCGAGGTATCGCCTTGTTTACGTGAGTGCGCCAGGCCTTGGTTATGACCAAGTTCGTGTACAAACGTAGTGGCACCACAGTCAATAGCAGTAATAGAGTACATACGGTCGCTCATTGAGCTGTATAAATTACCGTTAGTGCCTTGGCCAACCCAAGCTAAACCACACGAGATTAAACCATTACCCGCACTTTGGCCGGTACCAAGTACGGCAACCATATCGGCTTTCCAGCTAGTGCGTAAACCATCTACGTAGCTGCTGTTAGTTACCGCATCTAACCAATCTTCAGACGGTGTAATTGCGTAATCGCCTAGGTTTTCTGTGCCGGCTAAACGCAGTGTAATGTCTACCCCATTTTGGCTATAAACCTGGTTACTAAAGGCGATCAGCTGGTTTATTTTAGTGTTTATATTGCTCGTAGCTGCGGCCGATTGGTCGGTATATAAAATACCAATATCAATCGTTACTGCCTGTGCTGCACTGGTTGCAAATAGCGCGCTGGCAATGGCTGCCGTAGTGATTAGTTTTTTCATTTTTATATTTCCTTACTTATGTAGTGGTTGGAAGTTTTACTGCTGATTGATTTAGTTGGGTTACTGCGTGTTGGGTTGTTCAGTTTTTTTTGGGGCAAACATATCTATGGTTTTATCTGTTTTTGGTGTGGGCGCATCTACGTGATGCTCTATGTGGTTTTGGTATAAATCGCGTTTTGCTGCAATCCAGCCATATTTACCTCTACTTTCAAAAACGTAATTGCCACTAGGTGCTGTAAATTGCCCATAAATTGCATCGTTTCCTACGGTCATAACCGTGGTGTGCAGTTGCCCATTGGCACCAATAACTTGGCCAAATATACTTTTATCGCCATTACTCGCCTCCGATAACGATGTGATTTCGGCGCTGTAGGTTTCAACGGTTTGCGGAATTGAAATATCAAACGAGTCGCCAGTTTCAAGGGTTTGTAACGTATTTAGGTCGAACTCTATGTAGGCTTCGTTGTTTAAATCGCTTGGTAGTACGTTGGCGTTGGTAAGTACCTCTTTAGCTTTTTCAGATACCTTGTTTATAGCCTCAAACTGGTTGCTTTTCGCTGGTGCCTCAATGGTTTTAGGTTTTACGTTAACGGGATCTTTACTCATATCTATGGGCTGTGGTGCTTTTTTATTTGCTGCAAATTGAGAGTCAACGGGCACTATATCCACTGCAACAGGCGCCGTTACCTGCTGAGGTTTTTCGGTATTAAATAGCAGCTTATAAATAGCAAATGCAGATAGACCAAGGGTAACAATTATTAAAATAGCGCGTTTCATTTGTTTCTCTTACGGGGTTTTTGGTTAACTAATTGTTACGTTTTATATCATCTAGAGAATTAGATCAAGTTAGTGGTGGTAGTATAAAAGTACTAATTATTTATATTGTAAATGATTGTAAATAAACAATTTACCTATAATGGGTTTGATTTATTGAGCTAAAAAGGATGGGTTTTTATAGGGTTTTAGCGGGGTGCAAGCGTAAGCGAATAATTGTTTTTGTTTTTAATTTGGCAATGAAGGCTGTGATCTTTATAGGTAAAAAAAATTTTAAAATAATGAATATTTTTCACGCTTAATAGCGTAAACGCTAATTGCAAAGCGTAAATAGGCAACGTATGTTGTGGGCTTAAAAATCTAAAATTAAGAGGGATTTTATGACGTTTTCCGATCAGCTGCTTAATCGAGCAACCGCAGGGTTGGTGGCTGTTATTATTGGTTTTTCAAGTTCTATTGCGCTTATTTATCAAGTTGTTATAACCCTTGGCGGCACGCCCAATTTAGTCGCAAGCTGGCTTTTAATGCTAGGGCTAGTAATGGGCATAACCACTATTGGGTTGTCGTATTATTATAAAGTGCCCGTTTTAATTGCATGGTCTACCACTGGGGCGGCTTTACTTATTTCCAGCGCGCAGGGCTACCATTTAGGCGAAGCCATTGGTGCATTTATGTTTGCCGCTACATTGGTTTTTGTGTCGGGGGTTACCGGTTGGTTTGAAAAAATAATGAACCGTATACCGAGCGAACTTGCCTGTGCCATGCTGGCAGGCGTATTGGTCACCTTTGGTATAGATGTATTTAATTTTATGAATGAGCTACCACTGGTTATAGGCCTAATGGTGCTTATGTATTTTTTAGGAAAACGATTTTTTGCACGTTTTGCCATGCTTAGCGTTTTAGTTGCAGGCGTGCTACTGGCGTGGCAAATGGGGCATATTGATACTGGCGCTATTCATTGGAAAATAAGTGAGTTTGCATTCATAGCACCGGTGTTTAACTTGCAAGCGTGTATAAGTATTGGCTTACCACTTTATATAGTAACCATGACCTCACAAAACTTACCGGGTATTGCTGTATTAAAGGCTCATAATTATAAAGCGCCTATCTCGGCTACGCTTAACGTAACTGGTTTTATTAATATTTTAACAGCCCCGTTTGGTACGTACTCTATTAATTTAGCCGCTATTACTGCTGCTATTTGTATGAGCGATGAGGCCGATAAAAGCCCCGATAAACGCTATTGGGCAAGTATTGCCGCAGGCGTATTTTATATTGTTATGGCACTTTGCGCAGCAACGCTTGTTGGTTTAGTGGCAAGTTTGCCGCAGGCATTAATTTTAGCCTTAGCGGGTATTGCGTTGTTTGGCACCATTGCTAATAGCTTGCAGCAAGCTTTAAGCTCAGCCCAATACACAGAGGCTGCAATAGTTACGTTTTTGGTAACCGCATCTGATTTAACCATGCTCTCGGTGGGCTCTGCGTTTTGGGGAATAATTGCCGGCGTTTGTACGTTGATGATCACCCGTAAAAGTTAAATAAAAGTGCCTATGGATAGGTTAAAACAGGTAAAAGCGTTGCTTTTAAAGCGCCAGCAAGCTGCGCGTCTAAAGGGTAATTTACCTCGGTGTTAATTTTGTTGGTAGGCGCGAAGCTTGCTCGCGCGAGATGCAAGTTACTTTTCTAAAAGCAAAGCGCCTCTTAACCTCTTTGTGGTTTATTGATCTTTAATACAAAAATGCACAAAGAGAAGGGAAAGAGGAGTAAATGAGAAGTGAAAGTTGTAGGTGCGAAGCTTGCTCGCGCAAAATAGTGGCTATGACATTTAATAATTGCTTATTTTACAGCTAAAAAAGCGGTGTTAAAATTTAACACCGCTTTTTTACGTTAAGATGCGTTTAAAGCATTGGTTTTAGCACATCATATAAAGCGTTAATGTGATCGTCTCTGTCGTTTAAGGCTGCAATATAACGGTACTTTTCGCCGCCTGCGTTTTCAAAAATTTCGCGATTTTCTTCTTCAAGCTCTTCGAGTGTTTCTAAGCAATCGGCGCTAAAAGCAGGGCTTAAAATTGCAACGTCGGTAATGTTTTCATCAGGTAACGATGCAAGCGTGGCGTCGGTGTATGGCTTTAACCATTCGGCTTTACCAAAGCGGCTTTGAAAAGTGCTAATTACTTTATCTTTATCAAGGCCTAGTTTTTCAACCACTAAACGCGTGGTTTGCAAACATAGGCAGTGGTAAGGGTCGCCTCTATCTAAAAATAGCTTTGGCATACCGTGGTATGAAAAAACTAATTTTTGCGGCATGCCGTTTTTTTCTAAATCTTCACTAATGCTGCTAGCTAATGAATCAATGTAAGCGGTGTTTTTGTGATAACCATTCACAAAGTGTAGCTCTGGCACCCAGCGCCATTTTTGCAATACTCTTGATACGGCATCAAATGTTGAGCCGGTGGTAGGGCTTGAGTATTGCGGATAAAGCGGCAGTACAATTATGCGCGTTAGGCCTTTATCGCGTAGCTCTTCAAGGCCGGCCTCTATTGAAGGGTTGCCGTAACGCATGGCCATAACAACTTCGGTATTGGTATAACCTTGCTCTTGGAGTAGCGCGTTTAGTTTGTCGCGTTGCAGGCGGGTAATATGTGTTAGCGGCGAGCCGTTTTCGGTCCAAATGCTTTCGTATAGTTTTGCTGAGCGCTTAGGGCGAATACGCAAAATTATACCGTGCAGTATTATCATCCACACTAAACGTGGAATTTCTACAATGCGCGGATCAGATAAAAATTCACGTAAGTAGGTACGCAGTGCCGCTGGCGTGGGCGCGTCTGGACTGCCTAAGTTGGTAAGTAAAATGCCCGTTTTTTGATTAAAACGTCCGTCGTGGGGATTGTCAGTGACTGCAGAAAATCGCGACACGCTGTGCTCCTTAAAGCAATGTGATACCTATTCGCAATATTACTTGATCATTTTGCGGGGCTAAACGTGTCGCTACCAGCGTTAAGCAATTCTCATTTAGAACAACTAAATAGCGAATTTTTTTGCCTAGCTATCTACACGTTTTTCCACCCTCAAAATAAATTACTTAATTAAGCGGATTGGTATTAAACAGTTTAAAATTTATACCCAGATTAACAGGTACCTGTTTGAATTAGTTTAGCTTATTTACGGTAATTGTAACGAAAAAAGCCACAGTTTAGATCACTCATTTAGCGCTTTTTACCATTATTCTAAACGGGGTCGGTTTTTTGGCTTCTAGTTGCTGTAGTTTTTCGATGGATTTTTTACCAAACACATGGCCTTTAGGTAACAACATAATACCGCTGTGGCTGTGTAACGTATGGCCTAAAATCATATTGGCTTTTAGCTCTCGAGCGCTGCATATAATGATAGAGCCCGCATTATTAAGTTGCTCATTTAATTTGCTATGGCTTGCCTCGAGTGCGCGCACAATTTTAGGGTGGTAAAAAGTGCCACTGTACATTTTAACGCTTTCGAGCGCGTCGCTGTGGCGCTCTTTGTCTGTGGGGCTTTGGCTTTGTTCAAATGCGTTCCAATAATCGCGAGCAACGCTAAGCACCATAGCGCCAATAGGAATGTCGTTTGCTGCTAATCCCTTTGGTAAACCGTTACCGTTAAAGCGCTCATATTGATGATAAATTGCATCAGATACATCATGTAAATGTATTGCAGGCATCAGCATTAATTGTGCTGTGCTAGGGTGCGTATAAAAGGCTTTGCGCTGTTGCTCGCTTAGCCGACTCACTGGCTTTTTATAGAGCTCTGGGTCCATAGCAAGCAAACCTATTTGCGCTAAGTAACCCGCCATGGGGGCTAAATCTATACTTTTTTGCGAGAGGTTTAAGTACAGTGCTATTTGGGTGCAGGTGTCGGCAATTTTTTGCGCTTTGTTGCCATCTAAGTATGGGTTGGCGTTTATAAAATTATAAAGTAGCTCTACGGTGGCTTTATGTTCGTGTTTTTCGCGCTCGTTGGCATCTTCTAGCTGTTTAAGTACCTGCTTAATTTGTTTTGTACGCTTTTCTACTCGTTGCTCTAACGAGTTATTTAATTCGAGAAGTTCTTTGTTTTGCTGTTTTACTTGCAGCTCGAGTTGCTTGTTTTGTTTTTTTAGCTGAAACTTTTCGATGCTGTCGTTTATGCTGCGCAAAAGCATATCGTTTTGCCATGGCTTTTGTATGTAGCCGTTAATTTGCGCTAGGTTTACAGCTGCTAGGGTGGTTTCTATTTCGGCGTAGCCGGTTAATAAAATACGTTGTGTTTCGGGGGCTTTGTTACGGGCTTGCTCTAAAAATTGCGCGCCATTCATGGTGGGCATTTTCATGTCGCTAATAATTAAGCTAAATTCGTAGCTGTTTAAAAGCTCAAGCGCTTGCACTGGGCTTTTGCAGGTCATAAAACTAAAGTTATTATTTTTTAATAAGGAGGTTAGTGAGCGCAGAACAATTTCGTCGTCATCAACACAAAGTACATCTACGGCAGTGATTGAATGTGCAGCGTCTGCTGGTTTGGTCATAGTGCTACCTTTTAAAATAATAAGCATAGCCTAAAAATTGCCCCTAGTTTGCATAATTACGTATGGCAAACTAAACGTTATACATGGATGCGTATTTATGGAGCGAATAGGATGAGCACTTTAACCGACGACTACAAACAAGCCTTTTTAGATGAGCAGCAAAAGCGCATAGCCGCAGAGCAACTGCTTGCCGATAAAAGCCAATTGTTAGTTGTGTTAAATGGCGAACTAACCAAAAACGTTGCTGAGCTGTCTTTGTATCAGCAAATGTTTGTTCAGGCCGACAAAATGGCAAGTGTGGGTGTTTTGTCTTGCAGTATTGCGCATGAAATAAATAACCCGCTTTCGTATGTAATTAGTAATATAGAAAGCTTGCAATATGTTAGCCCTCTTTTATCAAAATCTCTTCACTATAACGAGCAGTTTTTAACCGGCCAATTAAATGCAGGGCAATTTAAAAACGTGTTGGTTGATCTAAAAAAACAATACGAACTGGCATGGAATGGACACGAAATTTACTCGCAGTTGAGCGAAAGCCTAGATGGTTTAAAGCGCATAAAGCAAACCGTGCATAATTTATTAAACCTTAGCCAATTTTCAAGTACCCATAACAAGCAATATATAGATGTAAGCGAGGTTGCAGGCTCTGCTTTAGGCGTGTTGCAAGGGCAGCTTAAATACTGCGAAATAAAAACCAACTTTGAGCAAGTGCCGCTAATTTGGGGGGAGCTGTCGTCTATTCATCAAATTTTTGTTGAGCTGTTACTAAATGCTCAACAAGCGTGCGAACATGAACTAGAAAAAGGCACCATTATTGAACTAAGCGTAACGCAGCAAAATGAGGGGGTATGTATAAAAGTGAAAGATAACGGTTGTGGAATGGATGAAAATACCCAAGCGCATCTGTTTAAGCCTTTTTTTACCACACATAAAACCGCCCACTCATTAGGAATAGGGATGACCGTTGTTAACTTTATTTTGCAAGATCACGGCGGAAAAATAGAAGTTAGCAGTACTTTAGGAACAGGTACTACCATTTGTTGTTGGTTACCCGTAAAAGTACAAGAAAGCGTGATAAACCCATTGTAAATAAAGTGTTAATTTAATTTGAGGTTGAAATTAAAATCCTTAATTGTATGTGTTTTGAACAAGTTTAAGTGTTATTTTTTAGTATTTACATTTTTTTGCATAGTTAGACCTATTATTTAGTTTTTTCATTTCTTTTTATTTGCATATGTTGCTAGGATGTTCCCCAGTGCGATGCGTTACATCGCAATAACAAATATTAAAGAACACACTAAACAGGGTCGTCACCATGTCAACATACCGTTTAAATACATTAGCTGCCGCTGTTGCGTTTGCCGTAAGCGCACCAAGCATCGTAAGCGCTCAAGAAGCACCTGTTGAGGCTGCACAAAATATCGAACAAATTTCTGTATTAGGGTCGCGCGTTTCTAACCGCACCTCTACTGAGTCTTCGTCACCTATTGATTTAATAGACGCTGATGATTTAAACAAAGGCGGCTTTACAGAACTAGGGCAGAGTCTGCAAGCTACTGCCCCGTCGTTTAACTTTTCTCGTACGCAAGTATCTGATGGCTCTGATTTATTTAGACCAGCAACGCTGCGCGGCTTACAGCCAGATCAAACGTTAGTGTTGGTGAACGGTAAGCGCCGCCATAATCAATCTATTTTTGGCCTTAACGGCACTGTAGGTGCAGGCGCTGCCGGCACCGACATGAACGCCATTCCGCTAACTGCGCTTAAAGGTGTAGAAGTACTACGCGATGGCGCAGCAGCTAAATATGGCTCTGACGCGATAGCTGGCGTAATTAACTTATCGCTTAATAATTCAACTGGCGTAACAACGGGTTACGTACAGTACGGCGGCACCAGTGAAGGCGACGGCGATACGCTTTCTGCAGGTTTAAACCGTGGTTTTGACTTAGGTAATGAAGGCGGCTTTATTAATTTATCATTTGAGTATCGTGATGCCGATGGCACTAACCGTGCAGAGCGCGATACCGGTGGGTCGTTAAATGTTGAGCCAGGCACGCTAAGTGAAGATGTACGTTGGGGCCAAGGTAACTCAGAAAGTGAATTTACCTCGTTGTTTTACAACATGGCTTTGCCAATGGGCGACAGCGAATTGTACTCATTTGGTGGCTATTCTGAGCGTACCGCGCTGGGTAATGGTTTTTACCGTAACTTTAACGAAGCATCTAAAAATGTAACGCAAGTATACAACGATGGCTTTTTACCCCGCATTTATAACGAAGCTGAAGATATTTCAGTAGCGGTTGGTTTTAGAGGCGATATAAACCCAGATTGGGGATACGATGTATCGGCAGTGTATGGTGAAAACCAATACGACTTTACCTCACGTAATACTATAAATGCCTCTTATGCGGCGGAGTACGTATTTAATAACCCAGATGCAAGCGATGCCGATATAGCAGCAAATGCAGGCCCAAGTGGCGGTTACTCTGGTGGTTTTAGATTTGATCAAACAACAGTTAATGCTGATTTTAACGGCATCGTTGATATTGGCCGCAATGAGCCTTTATATGTAACTATTGGTGCTGAATACCGTAAAGAAAACTACGAAATAGTACCTGGCGATGAAGCCTCTTATGCATGTGGCTTGGCAAATACCGATGCTTCGTACCCTTCAGTAAACGACCCTGATCAATTTGCTGAGTGTGGTTTTCAGGCTTATAACGGTTTGCGCCCAGAGGCAACAAACAAGAGCGATCGCCACAGCTACGCGTTTTATGTAGATGTAGAAACCATGGTAACGGATGCATGGAACGTAAGTGGTGCGTTGCGCTATGAAGACTTTTCAGATGCGGGCGATGACTTAATTGGTAAATTAGCAACACGTTATGAATTTAACGATGACTTTGCAGTACGTGGTGCGGTATCGACTGGTTTTAGAGCGCCATCGCTTCAGCAAAGTGGTTATACCGCATTTACAACTAACCTAGGCTCAGATGGCACACTTACGCAGTCGTTCACTGCAAATACGGGGACTGCTTTTCCAAGTGCATTGGGTGTAGATAGCCTAGAGCTTGAAACCTCAACTAACTACAGTGCTGGTTTTGTTTACGATGTAACAAGTGAGCTTTCGTTAACGGTTGATTTTTACCGTGTAGAAATTAAAGACCGTATTACGCTTGGTAGTTTACTTTCTGCAGAGGACGTTGCCTTTAGCGATGAAGCCGTAGCCGCGCTTCAAGCAACCGGCGCTGTGCAAGCTAACTACTTTTCAAACTCTGTAGATTCAACTACGCAAGGTGTTGATATTATTGCTTCTTACCGTACTGATGTAGAGGGCGGTAATTTTGGAGTAACCTTTGCGGGTAACTTAAACGACACTAAAATTGATAACGTGAACGCAGAAGAAGGTATTCCTGAGTCGGTGGCGTTTGATGATTTACAACGTAGCTTTTTTACCGACGGCCAGCCAGGTGAGCGCGCAACTTTAACGTTTGACTATGAGCGTGATGCGTATGAAACAACGCTTCGCTTTAATTACTTTGGCGAAACAGACGTTAAATACTTTGGTAATGACCACATCCCTTTACCAGGTGAGCTTTCGCCTACGGGGTCGTTTAAACCAACTAGTACAGTTGAATCAGCAGTACTAGTGGATTTAAACGTTAGCTACCAAATTAACGAAATATTTAACGTATCGGTAGGGGCTGATAATATTTTTGATGAAACCCCAGATGAGCTAGGTGATGACGAAGTGCTTAACTTTATTACCAACGGCGCGTTTAAATACCCTGTACGTGCATTGCCTTACGGCTTTGACGGGCGTACTTATTATGCAAAAGTAAGCTTTGAATTTTAATTATTTGAGATAAAACTTGTTACTAAGCGCAGTTATTTACTGCGCTTTTTTTACGTTTATTTATTATGAAAAAAGAGCGTTAAAACACTTGCAAGGTTGAAAATTAGGCATACAATCGCCACTTCTTAAGGTTCTTATTGTTATAAATAGTTAGGAAATAAAATGGCTAAAAAATCGAAAACCAAAGCCGCAAATAATAGTGCGGTAGACACCGGCCGAGGTGTTATTAATCATAATGCGCTGGCGGCGCTAGTAACCTCTAAAGTGTTTAAACCTCAAGTGGTTAAAGCTAAAAAAGGGAAAGGCTCGTTTAAGCGCAATAACAAACACGTAGGACGAGAGTCTTATTTAATCGCGGCTTAAATAGCACCGATCAAATAAGACTTTTAACTACCTACTTTTTACCAAGCATACGCGTAAGGGTGTTGTCTTTATCAATAATATGGTGCTTTAAAGCGCCCACAATATGTAAACCTAACGCGATAAGAAGCGCATTTGCTGTAATACCGTGAACGGTTTTTCCTATCTCTGCAAAGCCTTGGTTAAAAGCGAGGCTTTTTTGTGGGTTTTCTGGGTTGGGGTTGTGCGGAATAAGCTCTAGCCCGAACATCTCTACGCCATGCCCACCAAAGCCCGACATAATCAGCCCCGAAATAGGCATAAGTAACATGCTTATTATAAGAACGTAATGCACAATTTTAGCTAACACTTGCTCATAATTTGGGTGTTTAACATCGTGCTTTGGCCAGCCATTTACAATGCGCCATGTTACTCTTAATAACGCAAAAGCAAGCAGTATTACGCCAAATGATTTGTGCCAACTCATTAGAAAAAACGCTTTAAAGTTTTCCATATATAGGCCTGAGCCTAATAAACCAATAATTAAAATAGCTACAATCCAATGCAGGCTTATGGTGGTTTTGCTTAACGTACTTGTTGTATCTTTTGTAAGTTTCATTGTGGTTATTCCTAACTTAAAAAGTGGCGCTTAGTTGCGTGTACAATTGAATAATCTACATTAATGCAGCTAGCTTAAACTATAGAGGGTTAAAGTAGGGTTAACGAAACTTATTTTTTAAATTTAAAAGGATAAACCCGCAACGTGAAGTGAAAGTTGTAGGCGCGAAGCTTGCTCGCGCAAGATGTAAGTTGCTTCTCTAAAAGCGACGCGGCTCTGAACCCCTTAATGATTTATTGATCTTTAATACAAAAATGCACAAAGAGAAGGGATAGAGAAGTAAATGAGAAGTGAAAGTTGGAGGCGCGAAACTTGCTCGCGCAAGATGTTAGTTACTTCTTTAAAAGCGAAGCGCCTCATAACCTCTTTGTGATTAATTGAGCTTTAATACAAAAATGCACAAAGAGAAAAGAATGAGGAGTAAATGAGAAGTGAAAGCTGTAGGCGCGAAGCTTGCTCACGCGCGATGCTCGTTACTTCTCTAAAAGCGACGCGCCTCTGAGCCTCTTTGTGATTTATTGATCTTTAATACAAAAATGCACAAAGAGAAGAGAAAGAGGAGTAAATGAGAAGTGAAAGTTGTAGGCGCGAAGCTTGCTTGCGCGAGATGCAAGTTACTTCTCTAAAAGCGAAGGCTCTCTTAATCTCTTTGTGATTTATTGATCTTTAATACAAAAATGCACAAAGAGAAGAGAATGAGGAGTAAATGAGAAGTGAAAGCTGCAGGCGCGAAGCTTGCTCGCGCAAGATGGTAGTTACTTCTCTAAAAGCGAAGCGCCTCTTAACCTCTTTGTGAATGAATTAGCTTTATTTACGAGCTATCGCTCGTCACGCCAGCAAGCTGAGCGTCAACAAGGTAATTTACCTCGGTGTTAATTTTGTCGGTAGGCGCGAAAAGCTTACTCACGCGCGATGCTAAGCATCTAAAAATCTAGGCCACTTTCTTTTAAATTATTGGCGATGGTTTGAGAGGGGTTTTCACCAAATAACTGCGTGTAATCTTTAGTAAATTGCCCTGCGTGCCAAAACCCCCAATTGGCCGCTATGATTGATATAGGCTTAGTTTGACCAACAACTTTAAGCTCGCGCCTTACGTTATTTAAACGGGTTAAACGCAAAAACCTAAGCGGGTTAATACCTAAAATGCTTTCAAAACTGTACTGCAACGTGCGCCTACTAACAAAAGTAAGCTCGCAAAGTTCGGTTATGGTTATTGTTTTTTGTGGGTTGGCTGCCACGTACTCTTTTACTTTATCGACCACCGCTTTACGGTGTTTATAGCTTGGGGCTATGTTTTGCTGCGGGTTATCAGCTTGCAGTAAATGCAGTGCTAGCATACTAAGCATATCTTGCTGTGACTCTGGTTTAAGCCCAAAGCCTTTACAGGCAACCATACTATTAATAATTTGCCTTGCTGTTTGCAGCGATGAGTCACTAACCGTTAAACGAGCAGATTGTGCAGATGATAGGTTTTTAATTGTTACGCCTTGTAACTGCGCCATGTACTCAATGGAATGCCAATCAATAACCAAACCGTAAATATCAAATTGCTCAGGGGTAATTAGCTCAAAGTCACTGCTGCTGGTACGGCACATAAATTGATTGCTCGCTACATCAAGGCCATTAATTTTACTTTGCTGCGACTGACTCGGTATGCCAAGCCAAATAGAGTTAGGCGCTATGTTGCATTGCTGGCGCAGTGCACGCTCGGTGTATTCTTTAAAAGCATGAATATCGTTGTAATTTACGCCTTCTATACAGCCATAAAAGCGGCCATCGCTTACTTGGTCGTACTTTTGCTGCCATTGAGTGAGGTTGTGGGCTTGCTCGTCAATATCGTGCGTGTATACCTTGCTCTTTTGTGGTGCGTTGTTGCTGCCTTGCTGCGCCATATAGGTGATGCTCTTTTAAAGTAAACATATTTTTAGTTTAAGTGAATGCCAAATAAAGGCATTAACTTACTGAAATAAAATAATAAAAAGTGATTTGCCAAAATTCGATAGCCACTTGGTACAAATTAAGCCTTCTTGTGACTATTCAAAATTGATTTATAGCTTATATGAGGCAAGACCTATACCAAGGTTTGTAATATTAGTTATGCGGAGTAAATCATGGGGCATATGTACAGTTATACTTTAGGAACACATACTTATCAATTCAAGAGCTTAGCGCAGTTAATGGCTAAAGCTACGCCGCAGCGCTCGGGTGATAGGTTAGCGGGCGTTATTGCACAATCGGCACAAGAGCGCGCTGTAGCGCAGATGACATTGGCCGAAGTACCGCTAAAAACATTTTTAAACGATGTACTTATTCCCTACGAGCAAGACGAAATTACACGCCTTATTATTGACGAGCACGACGCAAACGCTTTTAAGCTTATATCGCACTTAACCGTGGGAGATTTTAGAAACTGGTTATTAAGTGATTTTGCAACGCCTGCGGTACTTGCAAGTGTTAGGCGAGCCATTACCCCTGAAATGGCGGCTGCGGTAAGTAAAATAATGCGTAATCAAGATCTCATACTTGTTGCTAAAAAGTGCCACGTAAAAAGCGCGTTTAGAAACACCATAGGCTTGCCTGGGCATTTATCAACCCGCTTGCAACCTAACCACCCAACCGATGACATAAATGGTATAGCTGCCTGCATGCTTGATGGCCTTTTATACGGCAATGGCGATGCGGTAATTGGCATTAATCCCGCCACCGACAACGTAGCGCAAGCCATTAAGTTAATGACGCTGATGGATGATGTGATTCAAAAATACGAAATTCCGACACAAAGCTGCGTGCTTACCCATGTAACTAACACCATAGAGTGCATAGAAGCAGGCGCTCCGGTTGATTTGGTGTTTCAGTCAATAGGCGGTACAGAAGCAACAAATTCAAGCTTTGGTTTTAATTTAAATACACTAGCTGAGGCGCAAGATGCTGCGCTGAGCTTAAAGCGTGGCACGGTTGGCAATAATGTAATGTATTTTGAAACCGGGCAAGGCAGCTCGCTTTCGGCTAATGCACACCATGGGCTTGACCAACAAACCTGTGAGGCGCGTGCTTATGCTGTAGCACGCAAGTTTAA
The DNA here is from genome assembly GCF_028599255.1 of Pseudoalteromonas sp. Angola-7. Classification (NCBI taxonomy): domain Bacteria; kingdom Pseudomonadati; phylum Pseudomonadota; class Gammaproteobacteria; order Alteromonadales; family Pseudoalteromonadaceae; genus Pseudoalteromonas; species Pseudoalteromonas sp. Angola-7. Next base: position 21,977 of record NZ_JAQREL010000015.1, on the reverse strand, counting down.
CCCTTTATTAGTTAATACCGTTGTAGGCTTTATTGGCCCCGAGTATTTATTTGATGGTAAAGAAATTACCCGCGCAGGGCTTGAAGATCACTTTTGTGCCAAGCTTTTAGGCATACCTATGGGGTGCGATGTGTGTTACACCAACCACGCCGAGGCCGACCAAAACGATATGGATAACTTACTCACCTTATTAGGTGTGGCGGGTTGCTCGTTTGTAATGGGGATTCCAGGCTCGGACGATATTATGCTTAATTACCAAACTACCTCATTTCATGATGCCTTATATGTGCGCCGAGTTTTAGGCTCGCGCCCAGCGCCCGAGTTTGAAGCGTGGCTTAGCAAAATGAAAATTATGGAAAATACCGCCGAGACTATTTTATCAAACACCTTACCAACTGCCTTTGCTAAGCCATTAAAAGCAGTACAAGGAGGGATGTAATGAAAGCGGTTAAAAGCATAAACACGCAAAGCAGCCACGATCACGATAATGGCAAAGTGGTTGAAAACCCATGGAGCGATTTACGCCGTTTTACCGATGCCCGTATTGGCCTTGGCCGCGCAGGCATTAGTTTACCTACATCTGAAATGTTAGCGTTTCAGCTATCGCATGCTCAGGCGCGCGATGCGGTTAACTTTCCGTTAGATATTAGCGAAATGACAAAAACTCTCAGTGCTATTGATGCGCTTAGCGAGGTTGAAAAACCGCTAAGTGTACAAAGTGAGGCTGTTGATCGTGTTACCTATTTACAGCGCCCCGATTTAGGCCGAAAGCTAAACCAAGCAGGGCGTACAACGCTTTTAAATACTATGCAAAGTAGGCAAAACAGTACACAGGCGCAATACGATTTAGCCATTGTGGTAGTTGATGGGCTTTCGTCGTTGGCGGTACAAAAAAATGCAGCGCCATTTATAAGCGAGCTTTTAAAGCAGCTTCCTACTGAGCCCTCACCTTACAAAATTGCGCCAATTACCCTAGTAGAGCAAGGCCGCGTAGCGATTGGTGATGACATTGGCGAGCTGTTAAACGCACAAGTGGTAATGGTATTAATTGGTGAGCGCCCAGGGCTTAGCTCCCCCGACAGCCTTGGCCTTTATTTAACGTGGGAGCCAAAAACGGGGCTTAACGATGCGTGCCGTAATTGTATTTCTAACATTCGCCCTGCAGGGCTTAGCTACTTTGAGGCTGCCCGAAGAGCCGTATATTTACTGCAAGAGGCCAAAAAGTGCGGGCTTACTGGGGTTAACTTAAAAGACAGAACACAAGACGATGTAATAGAGCATCAGGTTCAAACCACAAATTTTTTAATCGCGGAATAAAACCATAAAAAGAGGTCAATATGTCTAATAACAATAAAGAGTATCTTGCACAAAGGCAGTTAAAAAGTGGCACTGCGGGCTGGTTATTGCTTGCAGGGCTAGGGGTGTCGTATGTAATTTCGGGCGACTTTGCAGGCTGGAACTTTGGCATAGCCGAAGCCGGCTGGGGCGGATTTGCCATTGCTGCCGTGTTAATGGCAATAATGTATTTAACGCTGGTGTTATCGCTTGCTGAAATGTCGGCAGCAATTCCTGCGGCGGGTGGCGGTTACAGTTTTGCACGACAAGCAATGGGCCCAGCTGGGGGTTATTTAACTGGGCTTGCGGTATTAATTGAATATGCATTAGCCCCCGCCGCCATTGTTATATTTATTGGCTCGGCGGTTGAGGCGTTAACGGGTTTTAATGGCCCGTGGGTATATGCACTGTTTTATTTAGCGTTTGTAGGTATTCACTTAGCGGGTGTGGGTGAAGCGCTAAAAGTAATGATGGTGATAAGTGGCTTAGCAGTATTGGCTATTATTGCCACTGCCGTGGCGTTAATTGCTAATTTTGACGCGGCTAATTTATTTGATGTTGCGGTAACTAATGCTGCAGGTGCAAATGAATTTTTACCACTTGGTTGGTATGGTGTGTGGGCTGCATTGCCTTTTGCTATGTGGTTATTTTTAGCAGTAGAAGGCGTGCCGCTTGCTGCCGAAGAAGCTAAAAACCCAGCTAAAGATGTACCTAAAGGCATTATTGGCGCTATGTTATTTTTACTGTTTACCGCTTTACTTGTTGTGGTGTTAGTTCCTGCTGCCGGTGGTGCAAACGCAATGGGCGCCAGTGCAGTTCCTTTAGTTGATGCGCTTAACGCCACGGGCAATACAAGCTTAGCCACTGTAGTAAATATTTTAGGTTTAGCGGGGCTGGTCGCGTCGTTCTTTTCGATTATTTATGGTTATAGTCGTTTAGTGTTTGCGCTTTCGCGTGCGGGCTATTTGCCGCGTTCGTTATCAATTACTACAGAGCGCAAAGTACCCGCGCGTGCGTTAATTGTACCCGCTATTTTTGGATTTATTGCCTCACTGAGTGGCGAGGGCGATTTAATGCTAGCCATGGCGGTGGTAGGTGCAACGGTATCATATGCGTTAATGGCGCTGAGCCATATTATGTTGCGTATTAAGCAACCTAATTTAGCTCGCCCGTATAAAACGCCAGGTGGCGTGGTTACATCGGGTATTGCGTTAGTGTTATCGCTTATTGCATTAACGGGTGTGTATGCGTTTGACCCTCGTGCATTTTTATACACCGTAGTGCTATTTGTGATTGGTGCAGCTTATTACTTTGGCTATAGCGCTAAGCATTTAGTCGCTAAAAGTGCAGATGAAGAGTTTGCTATGCTTGCCGACGCTGAAGCGGACTTAGCCGCCTCAAATTAAGGGGTTAATACTAGGGTAAAAGCGTTGCTTTTAAACGCCAGCAAGCTGCGCTTCTACAAGGTAATTTACCTCTGTGTTAATTTTGTAGGTAGGCGCGAAGCTTGCTCGCGCAAAATATTAGTTACTTCTCTAAAAGTGAAGCGCCTCTAAATCTCTTAGTGATTTATTGATCTTTAATACAAAAATGCACAAAGAGAAGGGAATGAGGAGTAAATGAGAAGTGAAAGCTGTAGGCGCGAAGCTTGCTCGCGCAAAATATTAGTTGCTTCTCTAAAAACGAAGCAACTAACATCTTTGTGAATGCATTGGTTATATTTACGAGCTATCGCTCGTCACGCCAGCAAACTGCTCGTCTACAGCCCATTTAACTTATGCGTGTTACTTTTACTTTTATTTTCCCTGCATTGGCGCCGTAAAAGCGGCTTAAGTCATTGGCGAAGGGGCTAAATTCACCGGATTTAGTAATGGTTACTGTAGCGCCATTGGCTATTTCAAATAAATATTCGTCGTTATTGTTAATTGCGCCAACCAAAGAGAACCACTGCGCTCTTGGAAGTCGTCTAAATGGTTCAAGCAATGCCATGGGAATTTCTTTAACCCCTAATTGCACATTATCGCGGTGCCAGCCGCTTGCGGTGCATTTTATACCGTCGTCATACCAAAATTGATTGGGATAGGGTTCAAACTTATAAGTTGCGCCTTCAACTAACATAAGCCCTGTATTGTTATGTGCCTCGCTGGCAAACACTATCACATCTTGGCTTTGCGAAACTTGTAATACACTCATGTTTTGGTTTTCAAGGGCAATGTGTTGGCTTAAACCAGTAAAGCTTAATGTGCTGTTATCGTTATACCTAATTTTGTAATGCAGGTTTTTAAGCGACTCTGGGCGATAGCTAGTTAGTTTATTAATTCGTGTAGCTACGCTTTGATGTATATGTGGTTCTAAGTTGCTGGCTTCGTTATCAATAAGTACATAGCACTCCCTATCCACCAATTTAAAAAAGGGATTAAACCAAAAGTAATTTTGCTGATGGCTTAAAGCCAGAGGATCGGGCGTTACGGTTACATCGTCTTGGTCAACTAATTTACTGCCAGGCAATAAGGTTTCGTAGTCAATGTCGTGGCTGGTTAATAAGCTAATATTAAGTGGTTGCTCAATTAACCATTCAAGCGCATAGCGCAGGCAAATATCAGCTAGGCCATCGCGGTAATAACCGCCGCCAATATCTGAATGCGCCCCTGCAAACCAAAGCTCGGTAATATTATTTTGATGGTTCATTAGGGTGGGTTCAAACGCACGGCGTTTTTCATCAAGTGCTACACAGTGCAGTGCCTGCGAAATATTATTAGCAATGGTGTGGTTTTCAAATATTACATGCTCGGCACCGCGCGTTGCTTTACTGACTTTTGATAAACCTATTGAGGCCACGGTATCAAATACACATACGTAAACATTATCGCTAATTAAAGGCTCTAGGATTTTTGCAAAACGCCTAGCGAGTGCGCCGCCTCGGCTAAAACCGGTAAGTAAAAGGGTATCGCCTAGTTGGTAATGCGCTTTAAAATCACTCATGGCTTGATTTAAAATACTGGCAACATCGTCACCACGTGGCGCTAAAGTTTGGTTTAAAATACGTTTTAAGCGGCTACCTTTAGTGCCAATACCTTGATAATAAAAACTAAGCTGGTTTGTAAATGGGGTGGTGGGGGAGTCATCGAGTTTGCCGCCTAATAATAAATGCAGCTTAAGAATATTAGAAATACTACTGTCTTCTTTAAAATGGTCTGAGCTAAATTGCTCTGCATCGCGAGGTTCGCCACCAGTACCATCAAAATTAAAAATTAGCGTTTTACCCGTCATAGCCCTAATCCTTTAATTGTTTTAAATACTCTACACAGGCAATGTTAAATATTAAAGACATTAATTTTTCAAATAGCACGCTAAGAGGCGTTAGCGTGCTTAGCGGGTTATTTAGTGATTATCAAATATATAATGATTTAGCTCTGTGCCCTGGGCAGGCTTAAGCGCTGGGTTTAGCTGAATTAACTGCTGATAAATCGCAGGGTAAAACATTTTTAATCGTGCTACGCGGGCTAAGTGGTTTGGCTCAAATTTTTCCACAAGCTGCAAAGCTAAAGGAATCATTGGGCTTAACTCCCCTTTGGTGTAACTTTGCTCTAGTGCTAAGTCGAGTATATCTACGCCAAGCTTACTTGGATCAGCCGGTATTTTATTATCAATTAAAAATTGTACTGCCTCAACAGAAGACGATGCAGCTTGTGTATAAACGTCGCGCCCATGTATATCGGTAATCGAAAAATCAAAACCCGCCTGTGCGAGTGCTTGCCAATGATTTAGCGAAAAGCGGCTTAATCGTGTTAACTCACGCGGTGGCTTAGGGTTTATGCGGTTTTGCCAAGTAGTGATTAAATCATCAGGGTTTAAGAGTAATAAAGAAAAAAGCGTATCGGTTTCGGCTTGAGTTAATACCGTACTGAGGCTGTATTCATAAGCTTTTTGATATTCTTTCTTAGATAAATATTCGTTAAATGTGCTTTGGCTTCTATCGTTTGAAAGCTGGTTACTCAGACTACTCCACCAATAATTGACTAAAACAGGGTCTATATCGTGCAAAACACGTACAAAGTTAGATCCGTGCTTATTTTTAACCTGTTGAACTTTGTCATAAGCTTGCATTACTGTGTGCAGCTGCTCTGTATCTTTTAACTGTTGTTGTAACAGCTCACAGTTTTGCCTTTTATTGTTTAGCTGCGCTTTTTGCTGCTTTAAATCTACTAAAAAAAGGGCAACATCAGAATTATCAGGCTCAGTTATTTGGGGTAACGCGTTATTGTTAATTTTACTAATAGGGCTAAAGTAAGCGTATTGCGCTGGGTTGTCCTGCTTATTAATATAGGCCCCTTGCTGGTAAATAAAGTCATTTACAAAAAATACCCCTTTGCTATTTAGGTCTTCATTCGCATTGCCGCTATGTGCTTTGTAACCACGCTTTTTAAGATAATCTAAAAGCTGGGTGTGCTTAGTATCTAATGGGGCTAGGGTTAAGTTACCGCTTTTAGGCAGGTTTACAATAGCCACGTCTAAACCTGTAAATAGGCCTGGCTCGTTGGTTGGCGTAACGCCTTTTGTTTGCAGTACTTTTACAAGAGGTAAATTAAATTTACTGACCGCAATATCGGCTAAGTTATATAAAACAGTGTTTTTTTCGTATAACGGCATGGCATCTAGCACGGGAACTTGCTGTAAAAGCGCAATAATATACTCATTTGGAATATCGTTTTTTATAGCGGTAGCCACTTCGTTCACTGTAAATTGGTTAGATGAAATTGCCTGCTCAAACTCTTTTGGCGTAAATTTATTTGCATTAAGCACAAACAATGTCGCCGGAGAAATTACCTCACTGCCTTCAAGTTTAATAAACGTTTTAGAGTAAGTGGTAAATGTATCGGTGTTGCTTAATAAAGCGTAAAGCGTTTCTTTTTGTACATTTTCATCAAGGGGTACACTCAGAGTAAGTCCTGGAGGGTTATGCTTATTATCTCCAAGCTGTTGTATCATTTCTTTTACTTTATCATTGGTGAAGCCCTTAATAGCCTCAATACCTTGCCAATTAGCTAACTCGTTTAAAGAGCTAGTAATGTTAAGTTGCTGCTTTTGCTCTGCAATAATGGCATCTTTTAAAAGGGCAATGTATGTACGCTGATTGATTTTTGATAAATCTGTATACTTTAAAAGCGTGGATACCGATGTCCCTTTTTTAAGTTCACTTACAAAAAATGAAACAAGCGACTGATTCAATGTTTGTACTTTATTGCTTTGTTGTTGTGACTGATCTCTACACAGGCTAATCTGTTTTTTTAGTTTATTTACTACCTGTAGCGGTGAGTCCTCATTTGGCTGCTTTTTATTAACTACGCTTGCCTCAGAGGTGGCTGGTTTCACTTGAGCTGCTTGCTCTACAGCTACAGAGTGCGGTTGAGTTTGAAAAAAATAAACAGCTAAAGCAGTGATTATTACAATCCCAAAAAGTATTCTTTTCATTAGCGTCAATCCCTTGAATTACAATTACATCTAACTGCATGGTACTATTTTAGATACGCATAATGCAAAAAAGCTTTAAAAGATAATTTACATTACCTATTAAAGCTTTTTGACTATTTAGCTGCTGTTTATGTTCTAGTGCAATTTCATTTTAGGGCGCACAACACGCAGTACTTTTTCGCTTATCCATAATGCAAAGGTTTTTGCGCTGCCGTGTATGGCGCGCTGGTGCATGCGATACAGTGATATATACATAAAGCGAGCAATTTTACCTTCTATAAAAAAGGTATTGCTGGTTAAGTTACCCATTAAATTACCTACCGTACTGTAGCGCGATAAGTTAACGAGAGAGCCATGGTCGCTATATTTAAAGCCGCACAATGGCTGTTGTTTTAACGTGGCAATGAGGTTTTTTTCTACACATAGCGCCATTTGATGCGCCGATTGCGCACGCGGTGGAACGAGCTTTCCGTCTTCTTGGGTAAAGGCGCAGCAATCACCAATAACAAAAATGCTTTCATCTACTGTGCTTTGTAAAAACTCGTTTACTTGAATTTGGTTACTGCGGGTAAGCTCAAAAATACCTAAATCTTTAATAAAATCTGGCGCTTTTACACCTGCAGCCCATACCATTATATCGGCGTCTATGTGTTCTTCGTCTTTTGTTATAAACCCTTGTTCGGTGGCTTCTTTTACCAGTGTTTGCTCTCGTACGTTTACGCCGAGTTTTAATAACTCGCGCTTTGCGCTATCGGCTATGCGCTCGGGTAGGGCGGGCAAAATACGGGGCCCCGCTTCTATTAAATGAATATGTAAACGCTTAGACGACATATTTGTAAGGCCGTAAAGCTTTAATAATTCAGATACATGGTAAAGCTCTGCCGAGAGCTCAACGCCGGTTGCGCCGCCGCCCACAATGGCAATATTTAATGATTGCTGTTGGTTGTCGTCTTGGTGAAGGCGAGTAAAGCTGTCGAGTAGTGAATGCTGAAAACGCTCAGCTTGCTGATTTGAATCTAAAAAGTAGCAATGATCTTTTATGCCGGGGGTATTAAAGTCGTTGCTTACGCTGCCAATGGCAATAACAAGGTGGTCGTAGCGTACGCTGCGCTGTGGCAAAATAGTATGGCCTAGCTCATCTAGGTGCGGTGCAAGGGTAATGGTTTTATTGCTTTGGTCTATATCGCAAAATGTACCAAGCTGAAAATTATAATGATGTTTTGCAGCGTGGGCTGAATACACAACGCCATCTAAATCGGGGTCAATAGAGCCTGTCGCTACTTCGTGTAGTAACGGCTTCCATATGTGGGTGCGGTTTTTATCGATTAAAAGAATTTCGGCTTGTTTTTTCTTCCCTAATTTATGCCCTAATTGTGTTGCCAGCTCTAGTCCGCCTGCGCCACCGCCAATAACGACGATTTTAGGTTTAGTTATATTCATAGCAATGCCCTTAAAAAATAATATACCCAAATAATCTGCTTATAACGCTTATAAAAAATCACTTGGGTATACAAAATTAGCTTGGCTGTTTACACCATTGAGCATCTGCTGCGTATTTTGCGCCTAAATAAAACATATGTCAGCAATTGATAAGCTTATTTGTTGTATACTAAGGTCTAAATTGCCTCAATATGAAAAATTTAGCGCTTTACAGGGCCCTAATATAAAGGCGCTACTTTACATAAAAGGCAGCTTGCTCTTAATAGGGTATAACGCTGACACTAAATGCTTTTAAGTATTTTAACCTATTGATTTAAAGTGAGTTTTGCAGGGTTTTTGATTGTTGCAATAAAGCCGCTAATACTTACAATCTATGCTTTATCTAAATTGCTTTTAATGCCAACAGACACTCTTACATTGAGATGATTTGAGGTATATGCAAATATTTCATTTACGTTGCACTTTTGCTGTTAAAGCCTATTCCCTAGCCAAAAAGGATATTTATGACCACGCCATTAATTAAATCACTTGAGCACCATTTTGGTTTTAGCCAATTTAGAGCAGGGCAACAGCAAACCATTGAGCAGCTTTTAAATGGGCAGTCGTCATTGGCTATATTTCCTACGGGCTCGGGTAAATCGTTGTGTTATCAGCTAACGGCTATGCATTTACCAAACTTAACCTTGGTGGTGTCGCCTTTACTTGCATTGATGAAAGATCAAATTAGCTTTTTAAATAGCAAAGGTATTTACGCGGCAAGCCTTGATTCTAGCCAAGACCAAATGCAAAGCAGCACCGTAATGAACGATGTGCGAAATGGTAAAATTAAAGTATTAATGGTGTCGGTTGAGCGTTTTAAAAACGAGCGTTTTAGAGAGTTTATAAGCCAAGTTGCGCTGTCTATGCTGGTGGTAGACGAAGCGCACTGTATATCTGAATGGGGCCATAACTTTAGACCCGACTACCTTAAACTACCGCGATACCGCGAAGAGCTAAATATTCCACTGGTACTATTACTCACCGCCACAGCCACTAAAAAAGTAAAACGCGACATGAGCGAGCGTTTTAATATTGCCCCAGAGTGCATTGTACAAACCGGCTTTTACCGCGCTAACCTTGATTTAAGTGTACTAAGTGTAAAAACGGCTGATAAAAACACTGAGCTTACAAATATAGTGCGTGCGCAAAATGGCCCAGGTATTGTGTATGTAACGCTTCAGCAAAGTGCCGAGCAAGTGGCTAATACGCTAAGTGCGCAAGGTATTCAGGCAGTTGCGTATCATGCAGGGCTTGAAGATACACTACGCTGGCAAATTCAAGATGATTTTATGGCGGGTAAAATTAACGTTGTTGTGGCAACTATAGCCTTTGGTATGGGCGTTGATAAATCAGATATTCGCTTTGTTATTCATTACGATTTACCAAAATCAATTGAAAACTACAGCCAAGAAATTGGCCGCGCAGGCCGCGATGGCAACCCATCAAACTGCTACACCCTAGCTAATTTAGATGGTCTGAATACGGTTGAAAACTTTGTGTATGGCGACACCCCTGAATTGAGCGGCATTGAATACGTAATTAACGATATTAAAGCCCAGCCGCAGCAATGGGAAATGCAAGAATATAGTTTATCCAGCGAAAGTAACATTCGCCAATTAGCGCTTAAAACCTTGCTGGTACAACTAGAAATGCAAGGCGCAATAACGCCGCAGTACGCCTATTACGCCGATTTTAAATACAAGTTTTTGGTTGATAAAAACGAGCTACTTAGCCAGTTTGACGAGCAACGCCAAGCCTTTTTAACGCAAATATTTAGCCACACCGATTTTAAAAAAATATGGGGCACGCTTAATTTTGACACCCTTACCCAAGCCGCCCAAGTTGATCGTAAACGGGTTGTGGCCGCGCTTGACTACCTAGCCGAAAAAAACCTAATAACCCTTGAAACCAAACGTATTACCCAAGTTTACAAAGTGCATAGTGAGGTTATAAATAACCCTGAACTTGCAAAACAATTACACAGTTATTTTATCGAAAAAGAACAAGCCGAGATTAAACGTATAGCTGCATTGGTACGCTTTTTTGAGCTACAAAGTTGCTTAAGCTATAACTTGGCACGTTATTTTGACGACCAAAATGCGCCAGCGCAATGCGGGCATTGTAGTGTATGCCGAGGTAATGCTGTAAAGCTTGAGTATTCAATAGAGCCTGCTCACATAGCCGATGACGTTGTTTATCAAAAAGTGGATGAGTTTTTAGCGCACATGGCGACAAAAGGTATTCACAGTGTAGGTATTGAAACCCAGTGCCGCTTTTTAGCGGGCATGAGCGTGCCATTATTTGCACGTAATAAAGTGCGCCAACTGAGTGGTTTTGCGCTTTGTGAGCAGATGCGTTACAGCGATATAAAAGCAAAACTACTAGCGCGTTAAATTAGTTACTGTATCCTAGTGGCTTATTAAAAAAAGTAAGTCACTATGCCTAATACTGTTATTCCAAGTAAAACTATTTCCTCTACACCTGAGCCCGTAACCTGCGCTAATTGCCAGGCATGTTGCTGCCAATTAGAAGTGCGCATAGTGACCGACACCGGCGTGCCTTTTCAGTACATTGATTACGACAAATGGGGCAGCGAAGTAATGAAACGCGCAGACGACGGCTGGTGCCAAGCACTCGACCGCAATACCCTAATGTGTACTATTTACGAAAACCGCCCACTTACGTGCCGCGAGTTTGAAATGGCCTCAAACGAGTGTATAACAGAGCGCGAATTAGCCGGTATTTAAAAATACGGACTAACTAATAACCCCGCGTTTGTGTTTTTAACCAATAGAGAGTTGTGCGCTTGGGTATCTTAGTTTTTTACTTCGTGGACTTGCTAAAAAGTAGGCGAGAGTGAGCGGGCCTATTCTTCCCATAAACATTAAAAACATAATGATAAACTCCCCCAGCGGTGATAACGATGACGTTAAACCGCGTGAAAGTCCTACCGTACCCAGTGCCGATACCGCTTCAAAAGCAATATCTAAAAAAGGTGCATCTTCAACGACCAGTAATGTAAAAATAGCCAACCAAGTGACTCCCGCTGAAATAACGGTTAAGGCTAATGCTTTATACACTGAATCTTTGTCTATTTCTCGGCGTAACACGGTGACGCCCTTGTCACGCCTTAAGTAGCTATAGGTTGCTAATATTAAAACGATAAACGTAACGACCTTTATGCCACTTGCAGTACTCAAAGACCCGCCACCGATAAACATAAGCATCATAGTTAAAGCGGTACTTGCATTTTTTAACTCTTCAATAGCAATGGTATTAAACCCCGCAGTACGAGGGGTAACGGCTTGAAACCAAGCTGCTAGCCATTTACCTATTTCAGATAACGGCTGCAGTGTTTTTGGATTATCGTATTCAATTACGTAAATAAGCAACAATGCAATAACGTTAATAATAACAGTGCTGATCAGCATTAATTTACTGTAGGGACTGAGCTTAGCCCAACGCTTTGATTTATATAAATCGGTTAATACGGTAAAGCCTAGGCCGCCAATAATAAACAAATAGGTAATTGTTAAATTTACAATGGGGTCTTCTACATATTGCATTAAGCTATTGGGGCTCAATGCAAACCCTGCGTTGTTAAAAGCGCTAATAGTATAAAAAAGTGCATGGAAAAAGCTTTTTTGTAAACCCATTTCAGGTAGCCAATACAGCGTTAAAATAATAATGCCTAAAGATTCAACGATTAGCGCAAACAGCAAAACAGACTTAGCGGTATTTACCAAAGTCGATGTATCTGTTTGATTAAAGGCTGCTTTGGTCACTGTTTTTTGAATAAAGCCAACTTTATTACCCAGCGCCATTAAAGTTACAACCGCAATGGTCATTAAACCCAGACCACCTAGTTGAATTAATAGCGCAATAACGCCTTGTCCAAAAGGAGTAAATACTGAACCTGTATCAACTACAACTAATCCGGTTACAGTCACCGCGGAGGTAGCTGTAAACGCACTTTGTATCCATGAAATAGGCTCATAGGTTGCAAAAGGTAGTTTTAACGCCAAGGCCCCTAGCGTTATTAATATTAAAAAACTACAGCAGAGAACAAGCGGTGGAGCCACATTGAGTTTTTTATGCCCATTGGCTTTTCGATCTATAGGTGTTTTGAGAGGGTGCCATAAAACCATAATTATAAAAGCCTTGGTGCAAGATAGTTTAGTTCGACTCGGCTACCTGATAACAGTAAAATGTCGTAAGTAAGTAACTCAAAGTCGTCATCAAGTTCGACAAACGTTTGCTTTGCGCGCTTGACCAATAATGGGTTTACAGTGCCTTTTATTTCTTTAAGTAAATGCCCTAGTTTTGTTTTATGTAAGTGCGCTTTTATACTTACTTCAACAACGTATAAGCCATTGCCTAAGGAAATATAGTCGTTTACTACAGGGTAATTAAGCGCTTGTGCAACGCGTACGCCCATTTCTTCTTCAGGATGAATGATGCGTGTTACACCCAGCTTAGAAATAATTGTGTGATGTGCTTTAGTGCTCGCTTTTACCCATATTTGCTTAACAGCTAGGTTTTTTAATGCAAGGGTGCACAGAATGCTCGATTGCATGTCTTCCCCAATTGCCACTAAAACTGCCTGACTACTCGCTAAATCAAGCTCTTTAAGTGCGGCTTCATCAGTGGAGTCGCAAACAACGGTTTCAGATAAATGCTCAACATATTTTTCAGCGAGTTTAGGGTTACTATCAACTCCAGTGACTGTATGCCCTAAATGAATTAACTCAAGGCTTGCTGCAATGCCAAATCGACCTAATCCGATCACTGTAAAATGTGCCATGTTGATACCTAAATTAAAGTTAAAAGAGAGAAGTGGTAAAGTTCATTTGGTCAATAAACAGTTAATACATAGGCTGTAAGCATCACTGTTTTTATCCAACCCAACACACCTATTACTCCTTCTGCTGAAGTTAGAATATGAGTTATTAAAGTAACAATGAAGGTAGGCGTTAAAAGCTTTATAAAGATTTAACGAATCAGATAAAAAACTTTATAAAAACTTTATAGAGGCAATATCGAAAAGGCAGTAATCTAGGTGCTCAAATGTTAGAGGAATAATTAATGAATCAGGCAGAGGCTAAACCACGTTGGTATAACGCATTGTTTTTGGCAATAATAATGCCATTAATTGTTGTTATTGCCATTTACCCTGTGCGTAATTGGTTTACTACCACCGATATCGTGATGCTTCAGTTATTATGGGTGACTTGGGTTGCTGTGCGCAGTAATCGTCGTCTTGCCATACTGACCACCTTAGTGAGTGTAGCGTGTACAGATTGGTTTTTTGTTGCTCCAAATTTTACTTTTCATATTGAAAACATAGAATATTTAGTAACCTTTATGGTTATGCTCATTGTTGGTTTTGTGATCAGCCAATTGGCAGGGGAGCTCAGTACTAAAGTTAGGGATGTGCAATTACATGCAAGTAATAGTCGCACCTTGTACGAACTGGCCAAAGAATTAAACAGCCTAGATACGCTGGATGAACAAAAAAAGTACTTTGTGCAGCGCATCAGTAAGCATTTAAACGCATCTTGTACATTTATACCTGCAACATCGCAGGGCAATAGTGAGTTTATATTGCTTAGTGAAGTTAACCCTAGCTGGGGCGGGTTTAATTTTACTAAACGGTTAACGCAAGGGCAAAAATCCTTTGCTGACACCGCTATTTCGCTTCTTTATCAGGTACATGAAAAAACGTTATTACGCCAACAGTCGGCTGCTATTTCGGTGCAAGCGGAATTAGAGCGCGCTAAAAATGCACTTTTACGCAGTTTGTCTCACGATTTACGCACACCACTGGCGACTATTATGGGCGCATCGAGCATGCTTGCAGATGATGAGATTACACTCAGTGACATCGTGATAAAAGAGCAAGCGAGTAATATTTATGAGCAAAGTAAAATACTAAATGAGCACTTTGATAAAGTAATGGAGTTAAGCCGAGTTAATAAAATGGGTGAAAACCTAAGTTGGCAAACAATAAACTTACAAGCACTACTTAGTGAAGCTAAAGCTAGAAGGCAGCAGCAACTCACTGATTTTGTCATAAATACCAATATAGACGCTCAGACAACATGCGAAGGGGATGTGACTTTGTTAGAAATTGCGCTGGCTAATATGCTCGAAAATGCATGGCGTTATGGTGATAAAAAGGTGAGCGTTGAATTTATTCGAAGTAGCAATCAGCAAAAGATATGTTATCAGCTAATTCTCACTAATAACGTGATCACTAAAGCGCAAACAAGTAGCAATGAAGGCGTTGGGTTAGGCAGCATTATTTGTGATGTAGTTGCTAAATTTCATCAGGGCACATTTACATTAACAATTAATAACGAAACAAATATGGCGTACGCAAAGTTAATCTGGGAAAAAAGTAATGACTAAAATCTTGATATTAGAAGATTCTCCCCCCCTTCAAAGCTTTTTAAAAACTTTGTTGCAAGCCAGTGGCTACGAGCTAAGTATTTGTGATAAAGGGTTAGATGGCTTTGCACGTTTAAGTGAGCAAAGTTACGATCTTGTATTGTTAGACTTGGGCCTTTTAGACATGGATGGTCAAGACTGGTTAATTGAGTTTAGACAATGGAGTGCCTTACCTGTTTTAGTACTCTCAGCTCGAGATGGCGAAGTTGAAAAAGTCACAGCGCTTGATAATGGGGCAAATGACTATATTACTAAACCGTTTAGCGCGAATGAGTTGCTAGCCCGAATTCGGGTTTTATTACGCACCCAAAGCCAACCGAGTGTGGCATTTACCTGCGGGAATATAAAAATAGATCCGCAAAAACACAGTGTTACTGCTTCTGGAGGTGAGGTAAAACTCACTAAAAAAGAGTACGCAATACTCTTATTGCTGTTTCAAAATAAAAATAAAGTACTCACCCATAATGCAATCTTAAGCCATATCTGGGGGGCGCAGTATGTAGAGCGTCCTGAATACGTAAGAGTCCATGTGGCACAGCTCAGACAAAAACTAGAGGCTAACCCTGCGAGTCCAAAATATATTTTAACTGAACCGGCCGTGGGTTATCGATTGGTTGACTAAAAATGAGAACTTTAGAGTTTTACTCTACAGCACAATGATCCAGATAAATTATTTTTAATTGAATTTTAATACGCTTGAGCAAATTAGTGTAAATAAAACAGAGCAGCAAAAATGTTTGCTATGACTGTGTTTCCACAGTCATAGGCGTATAAAATTAGTCGTATTTAGCTTCTAACTCATTAGCTGTATGAAACTTCTCGTGGCTTTGTAATTGCTCATCGTACTTTACAAGGTGTTTAAAGTGGGCAAGCTGGCCCGAGTTTTTAACTATTTCTACAATAAGCGACATCATAATATCGGCACCGGTTAACGTGTCGCCGACTAAATAACGTTTACCTTGGAGTCGGTCGTTAAAGTAGCTAATTACTTTTACGGTTTCTGCATCGGCGTAATTTTCTAAAAACTCTGTTTTAGCGCCATCTTTTAAAACAAACATTTTAAGCAGTAGCGGCAAAATAGCTGAGCTTTCGGCAAAGTGAAGCCATTGTTGATACTCAACATATTCGGCAGTGCCGGCTTTTGGTGCAAATTTACCGTTACCGTATTTAGTAATTAAATAATCGGTGATCGCGCCAGATTCGGTAACAATTAAGCCATCGTCTTCAATCACTGGTGACTTACCTAATTGGTGTACTTTTTTAAGTTCGTCAGGCGCTAAAAAGGTCTCTGTGTTGCGCTGGTAGGCAACAATTTCGTAATCAACATCCAGCTCTTCTAAAAGCCAAATAATACGTTTTGAGCGCGATTTATTTAAATGGTGTAGTTTAATCATGTCAGTCCTTGTTGGCGTTACTGCATGTGCAGTAACGCTTTGTAAAATTTAAAGTGACTCGTTAATTTTAACAACGGTTTTACCAAAGTTTTTACCATTTAGCATGTCGTTAAACGCGCTAATGGTATTTTCAATACCTTCTACCATGTGTTCGCGGTATTGTACTTTGCCATCTTGTAGCCATTTTTGCATGTCTTGCGCAAATTCGTCGTAGCGGTGGCCGTAGTCGTCAAAAATTATAAAGCCTTGCATTTTAATACGTTTAGTAAGCAGTTGCCCCATTAGCATTCCCATACGATCAGGACCATCTGGGAGGCTGGTAGAATTATATTGCGACACTAAACCACACAGAGGTACACGGGCTGCGGTATTAAGTAGAGGTAATACGGCATCAAACACTTTACCGCCCACATTTTCGTAATAAACATCTATGCCGTTATCACAGGCTTTTTCTAGCTGCTCTGCAAAGTCATCGGCTTTGTGATCAATACAGGCATCAAAGCCCAGCTTTTCAACGGCATGTGTACATTTTTCGCTGCCACCAGCAACGCCTACCACTTTACAGCCTTTAATTTTAGCTATTTGGCCAACGGTTGCGCCAACCGGCCCTGTTGCTGCAGCTACTACAACGGTTTCGCCTTCTTTAGGTGCGCCAATATCAAGTAAGCCCATGTAGGCTGTAAAGCCTGGCATACCCATAATACCGAGTGCGTACGATGGGTTTTCTGGCTCTTTACCTAATTGCATAAGACCTTCGCCGTTAGTAATGGCGTAATCTTGCCAACCGGTGTAAGCAAGTACCCATTCGCCTTCGCTGTATTTATCGTTTTTAGACTCTTCTACTTGGCATACGGTAGCGCCTACCATTACATCGCCCACATTAACTGGATCGGCATACGACTTTGCATCGCTCATGCGGCCACGCATGTATGGGTCAAGTGATAGGTAAATAGTGCGCAGCAGCACCTCGCCATCTTTAAGCGCTGGTAAATCTACTGTTTTAAGTTCAAAGTTTTCATCGGTAGGGGCACCGTGCGGGCGTGATGCTAAAGTAAGTTGACGACTAGTTGCAGACATAAAAATCTCCTCTTAAGAGTGAATTTACTTAGCGAATGTTTACGCGTTTAAAACCAGGTTGAGCCTAAACAATAATGCGCGCTAAGTTTTACGAAAATAAAAATTTGTACCTTAATACACGAGCTTTGGGCGCGAGGCTGGTAATTCAAGCTTTGCAGAGTATTTATTCTAAACGGTTTATTTTAGCTTGCTAAAAATATGGCTATCGTAAAACACACCATGTTTATAAATGGCTTGTTTGAGCACAGCCTCGGCCTTAAAACCGCATTTAGTGAGTGCCTTTATAGAGCCAGTATTGCCAGCAAATACAGCGCCAAAAATACGGTTTAGGTTTGAGCTTTTAAATGCGTCATCGCAAATATGCGAAATAGCATGAGTCATTACTCCTTGCCCCCAAAAGTGGCTATTAAGCCAATAGCCTATTTCGCCACTGCGGCTATATTCAAATTCTCCGGGGGTGATACCAATACACCCCGCAAATTGCTCATCTACAACAATGGCCTTAACTATTCCACTTTTAGGGCCTTGGTTTATCCACCAGTCGGCGTCGGCTTGAGTATACGGAAATGGAATTTTAGAGGATAAAAAGCGCGTAACCTGTTCATCGTTTAAGGTATTAATAATATGTGGCGCGTCTTTTGGTTTAAAGTCTCTTAGGGTGATCATTGTTTTAATTAAGTGTCTGTTGCATACGGGTCAACTTAGCAAGCAATTAGAGATTGCACAATCACAAAGATTAACCGTTTACGCCTATAACTTTGTTTTAAAGTACTCTAATATAAGCAAAATATAATACCTGTTTAAGATACTTTTATGCACCCACACATAGCCGCCCTTTATAATAGTGCCCAAAAACCAAGCCGTTTAATTATAGGTTTAATGAGTGGTACCTCCTTAGATGGGCTCGATGTAGCACTGTGTAAGGTAGCGGGCGCAGGTATAAATACGCAAATTGAAGTGCTGAACTTTACCACCGTTGACTATAACAACGAGTATAAAAGTAAAATAAAGCAGGTATTTGCCAAACGAGAGTGTGATTTAGAACTTGTTACCTTACTGCATCCATGGGTGGGTAAACTCCATGGCGATATGGTTAATCAGTGCTTAGATACTTGGCAGGTGAATCCAGCAAGTATTGATGTAATAGCCAGTCACGGGCAAACAATTTACCACTGCCCACAGTCGCAGCATAATCATAAAAGCTTTACTAATGGCACACTACAAATTGGCGACAGCGACCAAATAGCCGTTACTACCGGTATTACAACGATTGGCGACTTTAGGCAAAAACACATAGCCGCAGGGGGCGAAGGTGCACCGCTTGCGGTATATGGCGACTACTTATTTTTTACAAACCCCAATGAGAACCGCATTTTATTAAACATGGGTGGTATTGCTAATTTAACGTTTTTACTTAAAAGCGGTGATGCAAATAGCGTATTTAGTAGCGACATAGGCCCAGGTAACACCATTATGGATGCGTACGTACAGCAGCATTTTGAAGGCATGCACTTTGATGATGGCGCAAAAATAGCAAAAGCGGGCAAGGTAAATACAGCCTTATTAAATGCAATGTGTAGCAACACTTTTTTTGAGCTTGCGCTGCCTAAAACAACGGGGCCTGAGGTATTCAATTTAGGCTATTTATATGCTGCTCAACAGCAAACAAATACACAGCACTTAAGCCATGAAGATGTAATGGCAACTTTAAATATGTTTAGCGCGAGGGTAATTGCAAATGCGTTAAACGAATGCGCGCAAAGTGCTAAAGAGTGTGTGGTGTATGCAAGTGGTGGCGGTATTCATAACCCATTATTAATAGCGCACCTTAATGCGCTGTGCCCGACTATTAAAGCGTTTAAAAATACTGATGATTTAGGCATAAACCCCGATGCCAAAGAAGCCGTACTATTTGCCATTTTAGCCAACGAATGCCTAGCAGGTGAGCAGCAGCACCTAAATAATACTGCGCAGGGTATTGCAGGGGTCACTATGGGTAAAGTGAGTTTTGCTGATTAAGTTTTTATAAATTTGTATACCAACACATTAAAAAAACGAAAATAAACTTGAGCTCATATTACGAAAGTATTTTTTAACGCCATGTGGCTTAGTTTGGCTTTTTAGTGCTTGCTGATTTTTATAACCAGCCTCAAACGCATTTACTTGCATATCAAACTGTAAACTATTTTTTAAAGTGGCATTTAAGCCATGCAGCATCAATTGCATTACTAAGCAGTGGCTTTGAGTAATTTTACTTAATGTTAAATACACATAACCACGCTCTAAGTCGGCGTTAGTGAGTACTTTTTCAGTAAAGTATTGTGCATCACGGGCACTGGGATACGTTGCGCTCAGCGAAATAATATCGTTTTCGTGGGCGTCGTCAGGCAATACGCATTGCAGCGTTATTTCATGCATAGCACTGGCTTGCAAGGTTAACTGCTCGTATTCCATTGTGTGGCCCATAGCCGCAGAGAGAGGATCTTCAAACGATTGTAACGCAAATGTGAGTTGCGTCATTGGTGTGCTCATTTACTTCAACTTCTAGATTATAAAAAATACAGTTCGAGTTTAAATTATCACCTATTTTGATTGCAGTTTTATGACAAATTGCACTTAATCGGATAATCGCTGTTTTTTGATCAAAAAAGATCGCTATATGTTCTTTCTCATAAGGTTTGGAGTTTAGTTTTAGGCTAAAACTGATTAAAACACCAAATAAAGATCCTAAATTAATATTCCATGCTGTATTTTTCTTGATTTAATACGGTATGGATAGCGTTTATTGTTTAAACTCGTATTAAAAGAATGTTCTGAAAGCTAAGCTATCTGATGTTAAAAATGTAGTAAGGCGTTTATCAGTGATAAACGCTCATTGAGATTGGCTAAATATCGTCGTTAATTGATTGGTTAAATGCGCTTTGCGCATATATCCATGAAATGAGCGCTGCGCGCAAATTGGATTATTTAATTTTACCTAAAAACTTTAGAAAACTTAGTTATAGTAATACCTTAGGTAATTTGTTAAAACTATATAAAGTAGATAAATGAGTGCTAAGTCGATAGAAATATGCGCGACGAGCGCACTATTAAATTATTAATCCTCAAGGAAGATTATGAGTGTCAAATTAATATTCTCAGAGTACTTTGAAATAGAAGAAAAAGAGTTGGATGATCACGGCGCTCTGAATATATGTTTGACTTCAGATTTACCGCTGTTTATCGATCCATTCCTACTGTTTGCATCAGATAAACCAGAGTATAAAGAGCAACATGACAAAATCGTTTCCCACCTTATTTTACTAAAAGAGATTGCGGTAAATGAGGGCGACGGTGCAAATACAAACCTCTTCAAATTTCCAGAGATAAAGCAAAACTGGCTTGGTCTCTGTAAGTATGGGAATAATGGTAAGGGTCTAGGTGCAAAATTTGCTAAAGATATAATTGCAGCGTTCAACGGATTCTATTCAAATTTCGGCGAAGAGACGATTTCATCAGCTAGCCACATTGAGAAGCTGACTCTTGTAGGTGCGGGAATTGGAAAAGACTTTATTAGTGACTTCGCCACTAATCTAATGCTCGAGTACCTATTAGAATACACGCAAAGTTTTGCCAGAAAATCATTGCAATCCCATCAAAGAAAGGTTTTCAGCGTCAGATGTTCTTATGATGAGAAACTGATGATATGGAAGCCAAAAGAATATGAGTTACCATATTTCCACCTTGAAGAAGATGGGGATTTTATACTGCTTACCCCTCTAGATATACTTACAAAAGATGAAGCATTTATATGTTATAGTGAACTTTCGGGTAACTTCAGAAGAATAGCTAGCTCAATCGGTAATGCAGCATTGCGCGAATCTGTAAACTCATACTTCCTTAAAGCTTTACCAATATCGCCTAAGAAAAAGGATATTGAGTACGCCGTATCAAAAACAATAAATGAATTTCCAGAGATTCTGGACTATTACATAAAGCAAAAAGAAGACAAAAAAGACCAATCCACGAAAATATCAAAAGAGAAAATTGAAAAAATACGCGGCGAGCTTATCAATACCCTCTCGCTTTTCTGTGAAAATCTACTCGAATCTAGTGATTTCTTCGAAGTTAAACCTAATAGCTACAATGAAGCTCTACAAAGAGCCAACTTCCTTAAAGACAATATAGAAAATAATGATGGGTACAGAATTTTCTATCAAAAAGGAAAGCCTATTGCTTCCGAAGATACTATTCAGCGTGTGTTTAGGTTGACTTGGTACGCCTCTCCGTATGACGTAAACTCTGAAGTTAACAACGGCCGAGGGCCCGCTGACTATAAAGTTTCTTTTGGTAGTGGTGACTCGACAATTATCGAATTTAAGTTAGCCCGATCTTCATCGCTAAAAAACAACCTTAAAAATCAAACAGGGATATACAAAAAGGCATCTAAATCTATCTCCGATATCAAAGTAATCCTCTGCTACACGAAGTCAGAGGTAGCAAAAGTAGATAGAATACTAAAGACTATGGGGCAACAGGGAGCTGAAAATATAGTGATAATTGATGCAACACCAAAAGTGTCAGCTTCAAAGGTTGTTTAGGGTTAACAAGGAGCTGCTGTCGGACAAGTTTTCCGCTGCGCTCCATACTTGCCGCAGAGCGCCACGTTGGTATGACTCCCACTGTCAAGTTAAACGCACTGATCCCTGCCTAACTTTTTAAGCCATAATTACTTTAGCTCGAATTAGAGCGAGTTAATACATAGGATGAAGCAAGTAATGTCGTCGGTTA
>NZ_JAQREL010000014.1:0-138005 GCF_028599255.1 Pseudoalteromonas sp. Angola-7 | reverse complement strand
AACCGACGACATTACTTGCTTCATCCTATGTATTAACTCGCTCTAATTCGAGCTAAAGTAATTATGGCTTAAAAAGTTAGGCAGGGATCAGTGCGTTTAACTTGACAGTGGGAGTCATACCAACGCCTCAATCAAAGGCAAAAAATAGTTGGTTAAAATTAGCGACGCAGGAGCAAAACCAACTGTTTTTTGTCCCGCTGAATTGACTTGTTAGAGGCACGGATCTTCAGAGCTTAAAATCTCTGCGTACCACTTTTCTTTGTAGAGAGCTTCAATTGCACCACACTCGAGTTCATCATTTAAATAAACAGGAAATTTTTCCCAGTAACTAATTTCAAGACCTCCACCAGATACTGCAATACCTCTCCTGTTTATCAATATACTCGCAACAAAATTTCCATCATCGAATGTATGCGCAACAGCTAGAACAACACCAAGGCTTGTTAGCTTACTTTGTATTTCTTTTATTTTGGTTTCTTGAGGCGAACTGTTTTCACAGTTTTGACTGATATATTTCATTGAGCCGAGTTCAACTCTACGTAAACATTTGTCGCTCTTAAATAATTCAACGATAGAAGTTATTTCAGTTTCATTTACCTTAAACCAGTCATCAACATCACTGATTTCCATATCAACACCTTCTGTACCACATCCTGATAGCAAGAATAGGGCTAGAAAAATGGTTGCTAACTTCATAGTGCCTCTAACGCCCGCGTAATAGGCGCGAGCTTGCGAGCGTCCTAATTGACGCGTTTGTTATGCGATGACTACGTATCATATTCACCGCTATCCCAAGGTTCAAAAAATGCCATATAGTTTCCAGGCAGTAATTCAACGGCCCAAACATCATCTTCCTCTTCTGGCTCTCTGGCGATTAGCCCCATTTCGATACCATTATGATTAATCGAAAATGGCTTAACCTCAATTCGCTGAAATTCAACTTTACCCAACTCATTTAGACGAGATAAGTATTTCTCTTTTCTAGCGTCTCCATCGAACGAACCTCGAGGGCCCAAAGTGTCTATTTTTGAATCTACCAAATTCCCTTCCAGGTCAAATTTGAATAATGCAATATATTCACAACCTTCAATATTTGGAAATGCTGGCTCAAATGGAGTTGTTAGAAAAAACTGGAGGCCGTCTGAAGTTCTTCCAACATGTCCCGCATGATAATCATCATGATCAATTGCAATTTTTTCTGGTTTACCTGAGTGCATTGCTCGATATTTCCTTTAGCGCATAACGCCTTGCTCACCGGAAAATTGGGAGCGCAGCGAGTAATTTTTCCGTGTGCAGCAACTTGTTATGTAACTATTGCACCGCGATATGGACTTCTATTACATTGCCGTTTGGGTAATATTCAAAGTCTGTTGAAAATAACCTTTGATGCTCACAGTTCTCATTAGAGAAGTATTCCCATACCTCTGCCCATGCATTGATGGCGATGTGAGGCATTTCCCCTTTTTGTGTGAAAACTAGATACTTACCTTTAGGAATAGTTATTTGCTCAATATCTACACCTGATGGGTATGTCTGACCATCAAAACCGGCGAGAACGGTGAACATCCCGTTATGGTCTGATTCGTAGTTGTAGTAAGCGCCGTAAACACGTTCACCATTTTTATAGTCAACAGGAATACTTTCATCGAAAGATTGCCACAATGCGGGGATTTTTCCATTTGGACTCATTTCTGTCGCATTATTCGTTCTAGTCGATATTCCGTTAATAGTTTTTTCTGCAACGATTCTTAATTCCATCACAATACTCTTGTAGTTACATAACGCTGAAGGTAACCGGCGCCGGAGCGTAGCGGAGGGAACCAAAAGCGGTACGCTTTTGGTGTCCGGTTGACCGCCTTGTTAAAAGCTACGACTTCCAGAATTCCCACCATTTCCGATCGCCTTCCAAGTTCATGTCTTTTGCTCGGTCGTAGCAAAGAGCACAGAGCAACTTTACCTGCGCCACTTCAAGAACCTGATGCGTCCACTCCCCGCTCTCTTCCGCGACAAGTTCGTTGCAGAGTGTGCACCATGCACTTGGTCGCTTTTCATCTGAATTGGCAGGATAAAAAAAGCCGTAAGGCTGTCCCTCCCGCAGACCTTGCACAATGTGCTGGCAGACAAAGGTCTCGTCTTGATTTCCGTGCTTTGGACAATCTACTTGATTCACTTGCAACCTGCTTTTAACAATTTTGTCTACGACATTTGTCGTTTTATAAACCGACAAATGTCCATATATTACAATGCATTTATCTTAACCATCAAATAAACACATGTAAACAATTAGTTAACTGAAAATTATTTTTAATCAGTGCGAAAATACACCGAAATGGTGGAGATCAGTAATATTGGACAAAACAATATGCACTGTCTATATATACAGTTAAATTTTGCTAGAGATTCATATCATGAAATCACCTTTTTTAACTATGATAGCCGAACAAATGTATCTAAAGCATTATGCTAAAAGTACCATCAAAGCGTATTTATACTGGATAGCTTCGTTTATTCGTTTTAACTCTATGAGGCACCCAACAACGATGGGAGATAATGAGGTCGAACTTTTTTTAAATCATTTAGTCAACCAACAAAATGTTGCTCCTAATACTCAAACACAAGCCTTAAATGCGTTGAGCTTTTTATTTAAAGTATGGAAAATAAACTAAACAGCTACTCTAATTGAACAAGCAAAACGACCATAAAATGAGCCACCATTAGCCCTGCCTCTATATTACACACATAAAAAAGCCCCGCTTGCTTTTAAACAAACGAGGCTCCACACTAATTTTTTAATCAAGAATAAAAGCGCCGATACAGCGGGCGCTTTGCATCATTGAATTTTATTGATTAACTACACTTTTAAGTGGGTTAACTGGTTGTGCGTTGTCATCTAATAAGTTCATGTCAAAGTCGAACTCATCAACGCGAATCGCTTTTTCACGCTTTTTGTTGTAATCAATTAGTTGCGCATGTTCATCCGCAGTAATTACATTTGCCGCTAATGCGTTATCTAGCGTAATGGCAAAACGTGTACCTGGTTTAATCGTTTTAGCGCGCAGCGCTTTTTTAACTTTGGCCAGTTCAACAAGTGATGCCATTTTAGCTTTATAAGCTTGCTCATTAATGTGATGACCGTCACCTTCTACAGGCTTAACTAAATGCGTAATTTGCGCTTTAAATGCGGTATCAAGCTGTGCTTGTTTTGCTAATTCACGAATTAAGTCGTCGCTAATTTTTGGCATTTTAGTTGAGTAGTTCATTGTTACAAAACGAATAAACTTACGAGTACCACTTGCAGGGAAGTTATCTAAAAACTTATGCAGTGCTTCTTCAGCGCTTTGCAATGCAAAACGTGTCGCGTAGTGGAAGTACGGCGCTGCTTGTTCGCGCTCGCTGCTTGCTACTTTTTGCTCGTAATACTTAATTGATGCCATTGCCGCGTATAAAAAGCTCATTACATCGCCTAAACGTGCTGATAGCATTTCAGCCTGCTTTAATTTACCGCCAAGTACGAGTAACGAGAAGTCAGCATACACTGCTAATTTTGCAGATAGTTTATGTACGGCTTTTTCGTATTCACGTACTTCTGGTAATGCAGAGTTTGCACTTGCAGTAAATGGTAAAACACCTAAACGGAACGCTCGTAAGCTATTTGCTGTGCTGTAACCAATTGTTTTACGCAAAATGCCGTTAAACTCTTTATCTGCACCTTTATCTTCACTATGGATTGATTCAACCATAGATTGTAAATAAGGGTGACAACGCATAACACCTTGACCAAAAATCATCAGGTTACGTGTAAGAATGTTCGCGCCTTCTACTGTAATTGCAATAGGCTGTGCTACGTAACCGCTTGCAAGGGTATTTTGTGGACCATTTTGAATCGCTTTACCCGCTTGAATATCCATTGCAGAGTCTAATACGTCGCGGCCAAGCTCGGTCATGTGGTATTTAGCTATTGCTGTAACAACCGATGGTTTTAAGCCCATGCCTAGGCCTTCAGTTGTCAGTACGCGCATTGCTTCTTGAAGGTATGTTTTACCTGCAATGTCTGCTAGTTTTTCTTGAATACCTTCAAATTGACCAATTGCTAAACCAAACTGCTCACGCACTGCTGCGTATTCAGATGCTGACTTAAACGCCACTTGTGATGTACTTACACCTAGTGCAGGTAATGAAATACCACGCCCTGCGCCTAAACAGCTAACTAGCATTTGCCAACCACGACCGATGTTTTTCTGGCCGCCAATAATAAAGTCCATTGGTACAAATACTTTGTTACCACGTGTAGTACCGTTATAAAAACGAATACCCATTGGGTCATGGCGGTTGCCAAGCTCTACACCTGGGTGATCTTTAGGAATAAGCGCACAGGTAATACCTAAGTTTTCTTTGCCGCCTAGTAAACCTTCTGGATCCACTACCTTAAATGCTAAACCAAGTACCGTAGCGATTGGTGCCAGTGTGATGTAACGCTTATCCCATGTGATCTCAAGGCCAAGTACTTCTTCGCCGTTGTACATGCCCTTAGTTACAGTACCAATATCTGGAATGCCACCTGCATCAGAGCCTGCCTCTGGGCTTGTTAATGCAAAACATGGAATATCTCTGCCGTTTGCTAAACGCGGTAAGTAATGCGCTTGCTGCTCTTGTGTACCAAAGTGCAGTAATAATTCACCTGGGCCTAAAGAGTTAGGAACCATAACAGTTACCGCTACTGCTGAGCTTTTTGTCGCAATGGTTGCCACAATAGTCGAGTTTGCATAAGGGCTAAACTCTAAACCGCCAAACGATTTAGGAATGATAAGCGAGAAGAAACGCTCTTTTTTCAAAAATTCTA
Source organism: Pseudoalteromonas sp. Angola-7 (assembly GCF_028599255.1). Classification (NCBI taxonomy): domain Bacteria; kingdom Pseudomonadati; phylum Pseudomonadota; class Gammaproteobacteria; order Alteromonadales; family Pseudoalteromonadaceae; genus Pseudoalteromonas; species Pseudoalteromonas sp. Angola-7. The sequence continues at coordinate 133,165 of NZ_JAQREL010000014.1, read as the reverse complement.
ATATGTCATCTGGTAAGTGAATACCGTTTTGAATAACTGAATCGTCAATCATGCCTAGTAGCTCTTGTACTGGGCCATCTAAGAATGCTTGCTCGTCTGCACTTAGGGTAGCAGCCGGCACATCGCGTAGTGCGCTAAAATCTGGCTTACCTTGATAGATAGACCCTTCTAGCCACACATCACCCGCGTCTAGCGCTTCTTGTTCAGTGATTGAAATACTTGGTAATACTTTTTTTAATTTTGTACGTAAACTCATGATTGAACTCATCCGACCAGATAAATAATACCTACATTACGTCATAAAAATCAGTTTAGATCAATTACTCTATTCAATTAATTAACAGTTTTTTCAATTTATTTTCTTTACGGTGACGTAAACTGTTGAAACTAAAAGGCTTACACTTGTGCGCTGAAATACCTCTATTTGGCAACAATTAATCCCCATACTCATAAAAAGCTATTTTTTAGGCATAAAAAAACGCAGCCACATGGGCTGCGTTTTAAAAATAAGATAGGCAACGTTAACTACTTATTTGCACAACGTGTTTGCCTGTAAAGCCACCCGCTATTTGGTTATTTAAGGCAGCACTGACTGAGTCAGCAGTAAAGTCAACCGCAGTGATTGCCGGTGTTTTAATATCGCCCGATAGCGCGCCTTCAAGCAATAAATTGCCCATAAAACTTAAGCGCTGCTGTGCACATAAACTATTGGCAAGCCACGCACCACCAATAGACACCACACTAATATTAGGCGCTCGGTGGTACATTAAATCCTGATCAAAATGAGGCAGCGAGTTTAAACACGCGATACGCCCGCAAAAACGCATTAATTCAATATTTCGAAGCGTTGATTCACCGCCCATAGTATCAATTACAGCGTCAAACCCTTGCGGGCCAAGCTCGCGGCGAATTTTGTCGCGTAACTTTTTGTCGTTATAATCAAATACCACATCGGCACCTAGCTGCTTTACCAGTTTGTGATTACGCTTTGAAGCGGTGGTAAATACATCGGCACCGCGTTGTTTAGCATATTGAATGGCAAACTGCCCTACCGCACCAGAGCCACCTTCGATTAGGATTTGGTCGCCCTCCGTAATGGCAATTTTATCTAAGCTAATAAGGGCGGCCATACCAGCGCACGGTAACGTAGCAGCCTTTGCAGGGCACAACCCATCGGGCACAACCGATACAGCAAAGTTAGGTACCGTGGTGTATTCACTCAGTACCCCTTGCTTATCTATATTGGCATGCCACATTACTCGTTCGCCAACCCCAGGAAACACACCTTTGTTAGCTTTAACTACCACACCAACGGCGTCTAGGCCTAAAATATGAGGGTATTGCCACTTACAAAATCCCGTTTTAGCAAAATAGGCATCAGCAGGATTAAGGCCTACATACTCAAGCTTTACCAACAATTCGTTGTCGGCGCACTCGGGTATATCAACCTCAACATCTTGCAAGCGTATTTGCTCATCTGGTTGTGATAAAACAATAGCGCGCATTGTTTGTAAGGGGCTGCCTTGATGTGATAATTCAGTATTGCTCATTCAATTAACTCTACCTATTTTGTACTGCTCAGTGCATAGCTCCATTGGCCGTTAAATGCCTGATAAGCATTCACTTTAGCAAGCAATGTAGCAATAGTTGTGTCAACAGCGTTTTCTTGTGCCATTAAAACATCCTGGCGTGCATCTAACAACTCTAAGTACGGTATTTGGCCTTCTTCGTACATCGCCTGTGCTTGTAAAAATGCTTTATTTGCAAAGCCATAGCGCTGTTTAGCATAACGCTCTTGCTGTTGTTGATTGACCAACATTTGCAATGAAAGTTCACTTTGAGTCACCGCATTTAATACTATTTGCTGATAGTCGCTGTAGGCAGCTTCACTTAAAAACAGCTGTGCGTCGCGCTGGGCAAGGAGTGCGGGGTAACTTAATATTGACCATTGCAATTGGGGGGCTACTTGCCATTGCTGATCAGTATTTTTTAAGCCCGTGCTGTCTATGCTTACTACGCCTGCAAAGGCTGATAAGCTAATATCAGGTAGTAAGGCTTTACTTGCCGCCACACTTAAGCTGTTGGCTTGGCTAAAATCATACAATGCACGGCTTATATCAGGGCGCAGGGCAATGGCGCTATTGGCATTTTTAAGCGCAACGCTAAAGCTTTGCTCCAGCAGGTTTTGCTCATTGTCTATCGCAATGTCTTGCGCAAGCTTACCTGTAAGCACCGCTAAAGTTGATAAGTCGCTGTATTTTGCATACTCAATAGCGGGCATTAGGGCTTCTTGCTGCCTAAGCTGTGCCATAGTACGGTTTAGGTCAAGCTCGTTGGCAACGCCTTCATCTACACGTGCTTGAAGTACCTCAATGCTTTGCTCTAATGCGTTAATTTGCATGGCTATAATGTGTTGTTTTTCAACATTACCTTGATAGCTTACAAAACCTTTAACAACAGACGATACCACTTCAATTTGCAGTGAACGTACTTGCTCTGCTTGGCTCATGGCCGATGCATTTGCAGCATCAACCAAAGCAGTAATACGGCCAAATAAATCTAACTGCCAATCAAGCGCTATGTTAGCACTCGATTGACGGTCAAACACACTCGGTGCATCGCTTCGTGCTGCGCCAATATTTACCCCGCCTTGGGGTAAATATTGCGCTTTTTGCTCACCAAGTCGGGCAAGGGTACTTTTAAGCGTTAATTGGCTTGTTTGCAAATTGTAGTTATTGGCAAGTGCGCTATTAACCAAAGCATTTAGCTGCTTTGACTCTAACTTGTGCCACCAATTTGTTTCATCTGCAATGGCAACATTGCTGGCAATATTTGCTTGAGCTACAAAATCGTTAATAGCGTTTTGCTCGCTTTGTGTATCTATTTTGCTAGCGCAACCAGATAAAAAAGCAGCCACTAACACAGCACTTAACGTTAAGCGCGTTTTGATAGGTTTAGCGATTAAATTAGTCATGCGATAACCCCTTTGCTTTTTGCTGCTTTTTCACAACTAACATGTAAAACACAGGTGTAAATAATAAGCCAAACACCGTTACCCCTATCATGCCTGCAAACACCGCGTTGCCCATTGCGTGGCGCATTTCGGCGCCGGCACCGGTTGCAAGTACCAAAGGTACAACCCCAGCTGTAAAGGCAATTGAGGTCATTAATATTGGGCGTAAACGCATACGACACGCCGCTAATATTGCCTCAAAGTGCGTTAACCCACCGCCGTGTTGGTCGCGGGCAAATTCTACCATTAATATGGCGTTTTTAGAGGCGAGTGCCACCAGTACAATTAATGCAATTTGAGTAAATATATTATTGTCTGAGCCTACAAACCACACACCTAATAGTGCTGAGAAAATAGTCATAGGTACAATTAATATTATGGCCAGTGGCAAACGTAAACTTTCGTACTGCGCAGCAAGCACCATAAATACAAGCAACACAACTAATGGGAATACATAAACCATGGTGTTACCTGCAAGTACTTGTTGGTACGTTACTTCTGTCCACTCGTACTCAATACCTGTTGGCAGGTTGTCGGCTAATATTGTTTCAATAGCAGTTTGTGCCTGATCAGAGCTATAACCGGGGGCTGGGCTGCCGTTTAGTTCTGCACTTGGGTAACCGTTGTAATGCATTACACGGTCAGGTCCTATTGTTGGTGTAACTGTAAGTACCGAGCCAAGCGGCACCATATTTCCTGCACTGTTACGTACTTTTAGGTTAAGGATTTGCTCAGGATCAAGACGAAAATCAGCATCAGCTTGCGCATTAACCTGATAAGTACGACCAAACATATTAAAGTCATTCACATACACAGAGCCTAGATATATTTGTAATGCGTCAAATACTTCATCAAGAGGAATACCTTGAATAAGTGCTTGCTCGCGGTCTATATCAATATCCATTTGTGGTACTTGAATGCGAAAGCTTGAATATAAGCCCATTAACGCGGGATCTTGCTGCGCCTTACCAATAATGGTTTGCAAACTATTAAATAGTGCATCAAAGCCTTTATTTGCTCTATCTTCAATTTGCAGCTTAAAGCCACCTGTTGTGCCTAAGCCTTGAATTGGCGGTGGCGGAAATACAGCTACAAACGCTGCATCAATAGCTGCAAAACGCTGATTTAACTGCGCGGCAATTGCCATCGCTGATTGACTAGGGTCGGTACGTTTATCAAAGCTCTCAAGTGGCGTAAATACAATGCCGCTATTTGGGCTATTAGTAAAACCGTTTACCGATAAGCCTGGAAACGCCACGGTGTGTGCAACGCCTGGTACTTCTAATGCTATTTTTTGCATTTGCGAGAGCACATCTTCGGTACGGTCTAAACTGGCTGCATCTGGCAGTTGCGCAATCGCAACTAAATATTGCTTATCTTGCTGTGGAATAAAGCCACCGGGTACGGTATCAAACAATTTAATTGTACCGCCCACCAGCGCAACATAGGCCACCATAACAATAACGCTCATACGTATAAGCTTTTGTACCAGCTTTTCGTAGCCTTTAGCACCACGGTCAAACACGCGGTTAAACGGTTTAAATAACCACGCACCAAACAGTTTATTAAGTAAACGCGTGAATGCATCTGGTTTTGCATCGTGCGACTTTAATAATAATGCCGATAGCGCAGGCGACAGGGTTAAGGAGTTAAACGCCGAAATAACAGTCGAAATAGTAATTGTTAGTGCAAATTGCTTATAAAACTGACCCGATAAACCGGTAATAAATGCAGTAGGAATAAATACCGCACACAGCACTAACGCTATCGCAATAATTGGCCCGGTTACTTCGCTCATAGCAACACGTGTTGCCTCTAAAGGCGAAAGCCCTTGTTCTATATTTCGCTCTACGTTTTCAACAACAACTATCGCATCATCAACTACAATACCAATTGCCAGTACCAAGCCAAACAGCGAAAGAGTATTAATAGACACGCCTAGCCATTGCATTACAGCAAACGTTCCTATTAACGAAATTGGCACCGCAATCAATGGAATAATAGACGCGCGCCACGTTTGTAAAAATACAATAACCACAATTACAACTAATACAATGGCTTCAAGTAGCGTTGCTATAACCGCATCTATTGAACCACGTACAAACACAGTGGGGTCGTAAACAATGTCGTACTCAACCCCTGCCGGAAAATCTTGTGATAAACGCGCCATGGTTTCGCGTACTTGATCGGATAGCTCAATTGCATTTGAACCTGGGCGCTGAAACACTGGCATTGCAAGTGCTGGCTGGTTATCAAGCTCTGCACGAAGTGCATAGGTATCTTGGCCTAAATCAACACGGGCTACATCAGACAAACGCGTTAATTGCCCCTGTTCGCCCACTTTAATAATGACCTTTTCAAACTCTTCAACACTGTTTAAACGCCCTTTTACGTTTAACAAAATTTGAAATTGGCTGTCGTTAGAAATTGGCTGTGCACCTAAGCTACCCGCTGCAACTTGCTGATTTTGCGAGCGCAAAGCAGCCACAACATCGGTGGCTGTAAGCTCACGCGCTGCTAATGCATCTGGGTTTAACCAGACACGCATAGAGTACTTACCACCACCAAATAAACGAATATCGCCTACACCCGGTAAACGGGCAATTTCATCTTTAATATGAATGTCGGCATAGTTAGATAAATACGCTGTGTCGTGGCTGTTTTCAGGCGAGTATAAATGCACCACCATGGTTAAATCGGGTGATGATTTTTCGGCTACTACACCTAAGCGCTGCACCTCTTCGGGCAAACGTGGTAATGCACTGTTTACACGGTTTTGTACTTGTACTTGTGCACGGTCTAGGTCGGTGCCTAATGCAAACGTTACCGTTAATGTCATGCGGCCATCGCTGGTACCTTGCGAAAACATATACAGCATGTTTTCGGTGCCGTTAATTTCTTGCTCAAGCGGCGTTGCCACAGTTTGCGCTATAACGGTAGGGTTAGCACCTGGGTAATTTGCTGTTACCACAACAGTGGGTGGCACAACTTCTGGGTATTCACTTACAGGAAGTTGAAACAGTGATATACCACCAGCAATTAAAATAACCAACGACAGCATGGCTGCAAATATTGGTCGCTGAATAAAAAAGTGTGAAAATTTCATCGATAAACCTTATTGCTTAGCCATTAACTGGGCGTTGTCGTTTGACAGTGTAAAGGCAACCCCATCGGTATCAATTGTGACTGTATTAGGCGAAATAGGCATACCTGGGCCTACACGTGCAGGGCCATTTACCGCAATAATATCGCCTTCGTTTAGGCCAGCAGTAACAGCGCGTAACGCACCATAGCGCTCGCCTACTTCTATTAATTTGTATTCAAGCACGTTGTTTTCGCCAACGGTTAACACAAAGCGATTTTTTAAATCGGTGCCAATAGCACGCTCAGGAATAATTACTTTTTCGCTCACTTCGTTTGCTGCCAATTTAACGCGAGCAAAAGAACCTGCACGTAATTGATTGTTATCTTGTTCAAATACCGCACGTACACGTAAAGTACCCGTTGCTGAATTAATTTGGTTATCAATAAAATTAATATAGCCTTGGTAAGCAAACTCTTTTTGCCCTACTTTTTGCATAACAACTGTTTGGCGGCTTTGTGCGGTTACATCGTTAAAGGCGCTATTCCAAGTACGCTCATCAACATCAAAGTAGGCATACATCGCTTTATTAGAAACAATTGACGTTAATACACTTTGACCCGCTAATACGTTATTACCTTTGGTAATATTTGCGCGTGAGATAACACCATCAATCGGCGAAACTACTGATGTAAATTCTAAATCGAGCTTTGCAGAGGTAAGCTGTGCTTGCAGCGCTGCCAGTTGTGCTTCGCGCTGGCGAAGCGTTGAGGTACGCGCCTGTGCTTGTTCTGTTGAAATAGCTTTACGTTCTAATAAGCGCACTGCTCGTTTGTCTTCACTTTTAGCTTGTTCAAGTGCAGCTTCTGCGCTGTGTATTTGCGCTTCTAGGCTTGCTACAACTGCTGCAAAAGGGCGCTCGTCAAGTTGAAACAACACATCGCCTTGCTTAACAACATCACCTTCTTTAAATTCAATGCTATCAATCACCCCAGATACACGCGGCATTAACGCAACTTCTTGCGGCGATTCTAAACGCGTGGTGTAGGTGTGCCAGCTTTGTACTGGTTTAATTAAAACTTGTGCTACATCGATAGGTTGTAATTGTTGTTGCTGCGCATTTGGTGCGCTCTCATCGGCACAGCCCGCTAAGGATAGAGTTGCCGCAGCTAATGCAGCAGCAATTAAATGTTTATTCATGAAGACGCTCCTTTATTTATTTACCTGGCATGTTACGGACTATACTTGCGGACAAAAACCATAGATTTATAAATTCATTAATGCCAAAATGGCATCAATAGCATTTATTAGGTGATCATAATGGATACAACAAGCCGGCTTTTAATGCTGCTTGAAGTGGTAGAACAAGGCTCTTTTGCCAAAGCTGCAGAAATAAGAAACATAGACCGCTCTGTTATATCTAAACAAATCAGCCGGTTAGAGGACGAGCTAGGCGTTAGGTTATTAAACCGCACCACCCGTTCGTTTTCGTTAACGGCGGCGGGCGCAGAAATGATTAAAAAGGCGTCAGAGCTAAGAGAGCTACTTGGTGAAACCGTACGTATGGCCGAAAACTACCACTTAGAGCCACGCGGTGTGTTAAAGGTTACCTCGTCAACATTAATTGGTCGGCGTTATTTACAACCTGTGCTTAACGACTTTCAAAAACGTTTTCCACAAGTAGAAGTAGAGCTACGTTTAGACGATAGGCTAGTTGATATTGTATCTGAAGGGTTTGATTTAGCATTTAGAATTGGTGAGCCTAAAGACTCCTCATTAATTGCCCGTAAAATTGCCCGTAACAGGCTGCTTATTGTAGCCGCCCCTGAATTTATAAAAACCTATGGTATGCCACAAACCATAGAAGAGCTGGTGCAGTTACCCGCTGCAAGTTATGCAAGTAACGCTATGCGCGTAGAAACCATAGATTACTACGATAGTAAAGGTGAGCCGTGCGAGCTAAAAATAAAAAGTGTGTACAGAGCAAACGACGCTGAAGTACTGCTAATGAAAGCTATTTCAGGGACTACCTACTTTGTTGCGCCAGCATTTATTATCGATAAAGAAATTACACAAGGTCAATTGGTGCCCATTTTAACGGATGTTAAGTTAAAAGAGTTTAGCCATATGTATGCGGTGTACCCACACAGAGACTTACCGGTAAGAACACGTTTATTTTTTGATGCAGTGAGAGAATACCTAGGTAAAGACAAACCAATTTGGGAAAACAACATCCCAAATTTTGAGCAAATGTACTAGCCTCGTACTTAGGCTAATTGAGGCTTTTCAATCAGGTTGGCATTTGCTTGAAAGTAAACTTTATTGCGGCCATATTCTTTTGCTTTATAGAGTTGTTTATCTGCTTTAATTACAAACTTTTCAAGCGTGTCGCCTTGGCGATACTTAACAACGCCGATACTGGCAGTTACATTTATTTTTAGCCCATCAATCTCAAATGCCGTATTGTTGAGTTTTTCTCTTATGGTTTCGGCCATTGCCAATGCATCACTTTGTGACGCAAAAGAGTGAAGTAAAGCAAACTCTTCCCCGCCCACTCTAAATACATACCCTTTTGCCAATACAACCCGTAATAAAGTGGCGACTTCAATCAGCACTTTATCCCCTACTGCGTGGCCATGGGTGTCGTTAACTTGTTTAAAAAAATCTAGGTCGAGTAAAAACAAATAAAGTTGCGACTTATCTTTAAGCTCTACTGCAAAGTAATGGTTCATTGATAAACGGTTTGCAGCCCCAGTAAGTGGGTCTAACAAGGCCAGATTTTTCAGCCGTTTAGACGATAAAGCACGGCTGCCTTCAAATACATGAGAAATGGCCCAAATGCTGATATAAACAAAGGCAAGATTTACACTGAAGTTAAGCGTTGTTAGAGGAAGTTGCGATGCTTTGGTTAATAATATGGCTCCCTGGAGTACAAACAACAAAGCCGATAATACAATGCCATAGCGCTTACCTAACAGTAGGTAATACAACACAGGTAACGCAAACGACCACACATACAAACCATTTATTGGCTTTGCTAAATAATTACCTAATACAATAACAAAGGTGACAAATATGCACATAACAACAGATTGCCATACTTCGAGTGCGTGTGTGTTTAAGCGGTGGTAGGTGTAGGCACAAAATACAGTGAGCGCTATTTCTAAATAGCCTAATAACGCAAAGTTATTTAAAAAAATATTAAACGCAGCAAAAAACAATGAGACAAAACCAAAACACAAGCACATCCATTTCAGAACGTTTCTTCTTAATGATTTAGTACTACTAAGTGCTGCTATATCCATTCAAAAAACTTAAAATAATAAAAAATTCAGTGTAACGCTAAAATTAAATATAACAAGTAGCTAAACAGGTAAAAACAGTCATTTTATCAAACTGTGTAGCGAAAACAGTAAACTCAGTAGCGAATTACACTACATTTACGCCTTTACCCACCTAACATAGATAAGTTTGTAGTGACCCCGGTGTTACCTTGGTGCAATAAGTGCGTTGGTTTTTTTGTTTTTATATAACGCGCTAACTGATCAATTAATGCCTGATTAGTGTTATCACTCATGTATTCTCTAAGTGATATACCCTGCTCAGAAAACAAACATAAATGCAGTTTCCCCAGTGATGAAATTCTTAGCCTGTTGCAGGTAGCACAAAAGTCACTACTGTAAGGCATTATTAACCCTATTTTGCCTAAATAATCAGGATGGAAAAACTCTTGCGCAGGCCCCGCCGTTACATCGCGTATAATGGGCTGCCAACCAGCGCGAAGCAACTGCTCTTTTATGGATTGACCTGATATATGGTTAGCATCAAAAAATGCTTTATTGTCGTTTGTTTGCATTAGCTCAATAAAACGCATCGTTACGGGCCTGTGCTTTAAATACGCTAAAAAAGGTTCAAGGGCACGGCCATTGTACTGTTTCATTAGTACGCTGTTTATTTTTACTGAATCTAAGCCGCTCTCTAGGGCCGTGTCTATTCCTTTCATAACCGTGGCAAACTTATCATTGCCGGTAATGGTATTAAACATACGTGGGTCTAGGCTGTCGATGCTAACATTTATTGCATTGAGCCCAGCGTGTACCCAATCTTTAACATGTTTATGCATCGAGTAACCATTTGTAGTGGCGGCTATTTTGGTAATACCTTGGGTGTCTTTTGCCGCACGAATTACATCTATAAAATCTTTTCTGAGGGTTGGCTCACCGCCAGTAATGCGTAACTTTGATATGCCATGATGAGCAAAGGCGTTTACGGTGTTGCTAATTTCGTTAAGTGAAAGGAAGTCTCGGTCGTGATCGCATTGATAACCATCCGGCAAGCAATACACACACTTAAAATTACATACATCAGTAATAGATAAACGCAGATAACTAAATTTTCGCCCTGCTGGGTCGACTAGCATAAAAAAGCCTTTAACATTTTAATAATTCATCGCTAAGTTCAAAGCACGTAAAGCCTGTGCCTTACGCGCTTTGTTAGCACTTAACTAGGCCGTAAGACCTGCTTTAAGCTCATTGGGTTTCATGGGTAAATTACGTAACCGCACACCAACTGCATTAAATACCGCATTTCCAATAGCTGGCGCAACCCCAATTACTCCAGGCTCACCTAAGCCCATTGGAAACTCATCACTTTGTACAAACTCTATGTCCATATCGGGCACATCTTGCATTCTAAGTGGTAAGTAAGTGTTAAAGTTAGTGGCTGCTACTTGTCCGTTTTGGTAATTATTTGATTCATGTAACGCAAGGCTTGTGCCCCACAATAACGAACCTTCAAGCTGGGCTAGTGCACCATCAGGGTGAACAATTAAACCTGCATCTACCACGGCGTAAAGCTTCTTAAGCGTAATTTTGCCATCGCTTTTATTTACGTGCACATGGGCTGCTGTGGCAATCCACGCTGGCATATTACGCTCTTGGCCTGAACTTACTGAGAAACCAATGCCTTCATTTTCACCCAGCTTAACATTTGCGACCTTCGCTGACACTTTTTTAAGTACCGCATTTAAGCGCAGCGCTCCGCCTACGCTTTCAGGGGCTTTACCTGCTTGTTTACCTTTGCCATCGAGCATTGATAAACGAAACTCAACCGGATCAATCCCTTGTTTGTGCGCTATTTCGTCGATAAAAGACTCTAAGCTCCATGCAATCCAGCCAGGGCCTACCGAGCGAAGCCAACCTGGGGTAAATGTGCTTTGCGCTAATTCGTTATTAATTGCGCGGGCACGGTGGTTATCTATGCTGTACCAGTGATCGGCTCCAGAGGCTGAAAATGCATCAAACTTACCTTTGCCATCAACCCCTGGTGATAAAAAGCCAGGTGCCATTGCTTTTGTTGGCCAGCCTGCTGCAAAAGCATGTTCCATTGCACTAAGCTCGCCATTTTCATTAAACGAAGCAGTTAATTTAGCTGTAGAGGCAGAGCGTGATTGATCAAATAAGCTATCGTCGGCGCGCGTAAATACCAGTTTTACGGGTTTGCCAATCGCTTTCGCTGTTAATGCTGCAGGCACAGTCCAATCACCAAATAAACGACGCCCAAATCCACCGCCTAAATAATAAGGGCGAATAATAACGTTATTTTGTTCAACCTCTAACGCCTTGGCCAATGCAGGTAGTGTTAAAGACTGCCACTGATTACCGGTATGGATAATCCACTTGTCTTGTTTAAACTCTGCCACTGCGTTAAGCGGCTCTAATTGATAATGGCTTGCTGTTGCTGTGGTGTACAGTGACTCAAGAGACTGCGTTGCCTCAGCCTGCATTTTAGCGGTATCACCTTCATTAACAAATAAGGTGCCAGCGCTGCTATCGTTACATAATTTTTCGCCTAGGGATTGAATATCGGCCTCTGTAACATTAGCTGTTTGCCCTTTTTTATAGGTTACTTTTAGCGCATCTACCGCTTTAATAGCACTGGGGTAATTGTCAGCTAAAACCACCACCCAGCCTTGTACGGTATTACTCGGGTCGTTTAAAATCTCAAACCCTTTATAGCCTTTTATTGTTTTTGCAGCGCTATCGTCCACCTGTGTCACTTCGCTACCATAGCGTGTTGGTGGGATCACAGGGCGCGCATACACCATGCCTTCAAGCTCTACATCTATACCGTATACGGCAGTACCATTTGTTTTTGCCGGAATATCAAGCGCTTTAAAGTCTTGTTTTAAACCCGTTAAGTGGCGTTTATTGGCAGGCTTTAACGGCAGTTTTGCAACTTCTTCACTGCTAAAGGTACGGTTAAACTCACCATTTTTAACAATATCGGCATAACTGAGCGATTTATCGCCTGCAATTATACGCCCTTTGCTCGCGTGGCACTGCTCAGGTTTAACCCCAAGCATATTAGCCCCTGCATCTATAAGGGCTATACGCCCCGCAGCGCCAGCTTGTGAAAGCGGCTTAAAGCTTTGAAACACCGACCACGAGCCACCTGTAACCATGTAGCCCCACTTTTCGTGCGTATCTACATACGTGATTGATACTTTATCCCAGTCGCACTCAAGCTCATCTGCCACAATACGCGCTAAGGCGGTGCCTACGTGTTGGCCCATTTCAGCTTTGGCAATACTAACGACTACTTCACCTTGCTGGTTCATAGTCCACCAAATTGTGGGTGAAAACGATTGTTGTGCAATCGACTCTTTGGCGCTAAGTTCACCTGAAAATATTGCCGGAGCAAATGCCATAACCAGGCCAGCAGTTGCTGTACTAATCATAAAAGAGCGACGGTTTAAGTCTACGGTTTCGGTATTTTTTTGAAATAGTTTTTTCATTGTCGGCTCCAGTTACACGTCTAGCTCTTTGGGGTTAAACATTTGTACTGCACTTTGCGATTCATCAGCTGCACGTTGTATAGCCGATTTAATACGCTTGTACGCCATACAGCGGCAGTAGTTGCCATTCATATGATTTACTATTTCTTGATCTGTTGGATTTGGATTGTCAGCTAATAACGTAGCAGCTTGCATAATTTGTCCAGACTGACAGTAACCGCACTGAGGTACTTGCTCATCTACCCACGCTTTTTGCAGCGGGTGCGCGTTGTTAAGCCCTTCAATGGTCGTAATGTTTTTTCCTGCCACTGCGCCCACGGGTAATACACACGAGCGCGTTGCTTGCCCATCTAAATGCACTGTACATGCACCGCACATAGCAATACCACAACCAAACTTAGTTCCTTTTAACCCTATTTCATCGCGAATAACCCACAGCAAAGGTGTATCTGCACTTGCTTGCGATTTAACCTCTTTGCCATTAACTGTAAACGTCACCATAGCTTGCCCCTTCATTAAGCCTAAATAAAATTAAAGTAACGCATGACCCATACACGTTACTTTTTATACCACCGTACGTTGAAACTATTACGCTTTGCATTGCAGCGCACATTTAAAATGCGCGCAGGCATAACTGTTAAAAATCTAATCTCGTTTTAAACGTTTAACCTAAAGTTTAGGCTATATTTTTTAGTTTATTCGCTTACAGTTAGGTTGTTGTTATTATTAATAAACTGCTTTAATTGCTGTTGAGTGTCGATATCTGTGCTTGCCTGCTTAAGTAAAATGGTATTAACGTCAACCTGTGTATCGCGCAGTAAATGTTGAGCGCCTTTATCGCAATTTAGCGCTGCGAGTGTTTTAAAATCACAGGCAGGAAATACAGCAGGTACGCCAAGGCGCTCGCCATAATCAGCGCACCAGCGCGACGGGTTGTTGTTAAAATGAGTAATTAAAGTATTTATGTGTGTAGCACTAAGCTCAACCTGATCCGCCAGCATAAATAAAATCCCCTCTAATGAGTGCGCCTTACTTATAGTGTGTGTTGCCAGCGCAATGGATTTTCCTAAGCCTATTTGCCAGTGTGGGTTATGCAGTATTTCAACATTTTTATAGCCACGTAACGCGTGTTCAATTTGCGCATGCCAAGCACCGCTAATAACGTATATGGGTAATGTGTCATCACCTTGTAAGGTATCTACGGCGCGGCAAATCATTGGTTTATTACCTACATCGGCTATAAGCTTACAGCCGTTAAAGCGCGACGATTGCCCAGCGGCTAAAATAACCTTTGCTATGCGCACCTTAGTTGCCCCAATTACTTAACGATGTAGCATCTTTATTAGCAAATACCGCATGAATTTCGCTAATGAGCGATAAAGCTATGCTCTCTGGCGAGTCGCCTCCCAAATTAAGCCCAACAGGACCAAATACAGGCGCTACTACCTTATTTACCGTTGTATTTGCATGTTCAAACACTTGCGCTCGGCGATGTGCAGGCCCCAGTAATCCCATGTACTTTAGTTGGCTTTGCTCAAGTGCGGCTAACGCCTGTGAGTCAAGCTCTACACTGTGGGCCATTAAAACAGCGGCATCCACTTTGTGCTGTTCGCAAAATTGTTTAAGCTGCGCAGCTGGGCAACGCAAAATATTATCGGCCTGCTTAAAGTAGTCTCTTTTAGCATTTGCAGCTCGGCTATCCCATACACTTACCATCCACCCGAGTTGTTTAGCAAACGCGTATACTGGTATCGCATCAGCGCCACCGCCAACAATTAATAAATGTGCGCTGGGGTAAATAGCCACTTCTAAACGTTGGACTTTATCTTGCTCTAAAAGCGCTGCTTTGCGGTTTAAAGATAAGTTGTGCTGCTGCGCCACAGTTTTAAAAACGCCAGACCCCTTTGCCACCAAAGGTTTAATTTGCTGTGTGTAGTGCCCCGATTGCTTATTTTTAAGCGCATTAAACATGCTATCTAATTGTAAGTATTCGTTTTCACTATTAACGCTTTGCAAAATAATATGCACCACACCACCACAGCCAATTCCTAGCTGAAATGTTAAGTCGTCTTCATCGGTTGCATCGTAGGTAATAGTTTTAGAGTGTAATGAGGTCATAACCTGTTTGGCGTGGCGCTGAATATCAGCCTCTAAACAGCCACCCGAAAGCATGCCTAAGCGCTGGCCAAGGCTCGAAATAAGCATCATCGCGCCCAATTTTCGATAGCTAGACCCTTCAATTTGGTACAAGGTTGCGAGCACCCATTGTTGTTCATCACGAAGCGGATACCACGTATTGAGCATTCCTTTTAAATCAGTAACCATAAACTGCAGCCATTACAAACCTTAATATGCGCGCGTTTTAATTATCACCATGGTGTCGCTTTGCTTCATTTGTTAGATATAACGAGGATAATCAAACAACAAATAAGTGAGAAGCGTACGTGATATATTTTAAAATCGATCAGATAGGACGTTATTAAATATGAAATATTATCTTAGCATTTATCGAGGGCGAGGTGACCTGTGTGGATTGAAATTTTTCACTCTAGGTGCAATTAAATCGCCTTCAAAGGCTTTGCCCTGACTAAAAACCAAACGCCCTGTTGTAAATTCATCCACCGCAGTACGCCACGCCCTAACTTCCTTAATAAGCGTATAATTTATAAAATGTTACACATGCTTAATTAGCAAACAATACGTTAGCTTTTTGGCTAATGCGAGCCTTGGCTTAAATAAGCATTAATCTTCAATTAAATCGGTGAGCGTATTAATTAGCTCATCAAACTCATCATTTACACTCTCGCGTTGCTGCTCACTCAATGTGGTATTTAGTTCAATAAGTAGGTTTACATAGAGCGCTAAGTTTGCATCATTACTGGCTAATAACTCTTCGCTCATATACGCTTCTCGCTGTGTAATTACATAGCTTAATTGTTTTACAAATTCAGCCTCACTGAGCGCTTTATTTAAAAGTACTTGCTGCGCTGCATTTAAACGCGTTTGCTTGTACTGATGCCAAAGTAATGAAGAGTCATAATGAGCATTGTTAGCTTGGGTAATAAGCTGCGTTTGCACAGGGGTTAACTTTCCTAGCCATTGTTTGTAGTAATCGAGCTGCCTTTCTAGGCGTTCGCTTTTGCGCTCCTGCGCTGTTAATTCAGTAAACTCTTCGTATTCTTCGTTAATTTGCGTTTGGATATTAGCAATAAGCTCTTCGCGCTGCGCATAAGAAAGCGTAAGCCCTAACTGCGCGAGCGGTATATGCGCATGTTCAAGAATGTTTTGAAAATGAGCTCTGGCCAATACCACTTGCGACTTTAATTGCTGATAGTCTAACTGCTGATTAAATAACCCTTTTAGATTTAGTATATCTTGCTTGTAGGCGGGTAATTGCGTGGTGCGGTGCCACTGCTGGGTTGTGTTAATAATACTTTTGAGTTGCTTGTTTTGCTGCTTATTTAGGTCAATGTAGTCATCTACCCAAAACGATGAAAGCCACGTTAAGTTATTATAAGTAAACGAAGCCGAACAACTACACAAAAATAGCAGACTGAGCGCAATGGCTACGCGCGAAACTTTTATATTTTTTATTTTAAACATGAAATCCTCAACTAACGCTTTCTCTCAAACTTTCACATAAATACGCAAAGATGTTAATTTACTTTAATTGATAATAATTATTATTTACTGTTGACACTCCGTCAAATCTAAATAATAATTAATCGCATAAATAAAGTGTAACGACCTCAGTGCCCAAGGAAGAAATACAGCATGGATGCTGACATTTTGTTTTAAGCGCGTGACTGCTTAATGGCTATTATTTACTCGACCCAAGTAATAGCATAAAAGTTCATCTCTACTTGCTACATTGCTCATATTAGTGACGGTTAATATGACATTAAAAGCGCAGGCTTTGGCTTGCGCTTTTTTACTGCTTTAAATTTTCTGTAATATCTGTATCTTACGCTTATAAACAGCGCATTATTAGCAATATAATTGCTTATTTAAGCTATAATTACCACAACAGCTTGGCTAAGTGTTAAACGAGCATATAATCACCAAAGCGTTAGTATTTCACTTAACCCCAAGCACTTGCACCATTTTATACGTGGCTATTAAATAGTAAGTACAAAGTGTTGCAATAAAACAGGTTTTTATACATACACATTGCAACTATTACCTATTGGAGACATGGCTATGTCACAGTTTAATTTAAAAGCATTAATACTCACTGGCGTTTTGCTTTCAAGCCCATTTGCACATGCAACTCTTGAAGACGGTATAAGAGCTGCCAACGAAGGCGAGTTTGCGACGGCACTAAAAGAATTTGAATATTTAGCTGATAAAGGCTTTGCCCCTGGTATTTACGAACTAGGTAAGCTTTACGAGGGCGGCTATGGTGTTACACGCGACTACTTTAAAGCGGCAGAGCTTTATAAAGAAGGCGTTAAAAAAAATCACGCTGACTCAATGTTTGCGCTAGCGGTTTTATACGATGAAGGCAAAGGCGTAAAGCTTGATAAGCAAATGGCGGTTACGTTATTTGAAAAAGCAGCGAAAAAAAACCTCCCCGCCGCACAATTTAATTTAGGTGTTATGTATGCAAATGGCGAGGGCGTAACGCGCGATTATAAACAAGCCAGAACGTGGTACGAAAAAGCCGCTGCTAATAACTACTCACTGGCGCAATTTAATCTTGCGCTCATGTATTTTGAAGGCCTAGGCATGCCAAAAGACTTAGAGAAGTCGTATGTGTGGAACACCATTGCAGAATACAACGGCAACATGCAAGCAAGCCATAGCCGCAAGCTAGATGAGCGTAAAATGCTACCTAAAGAAATAGAAGAAGCAAAAGAAAAAGCCGACAAAATCTACGAAAAAATACTCGCAGGCACGTACGCCGGTGAAGGTCGCTTATTTTAATTTGCGCCTAGCAAAACCTAAGTGTTTAACAAGGGCAAATGCATCTCGCATTTGCCCTTTTTTATACCAATTTACTTAATATATAAAAATTTAAGCAGCTTAATAATAAGGTTGCTCTGTTTGAGTAAAAGCGCGGTACGCGGGTTAAACGAGCTAGACACCAAGGTGTTTTTTGCATGACTAAAGGTTAAAAACCCCTCTTTACCATGATAATGCCCCATTCCTGAATGCCCAACGCCACCAAATGGCACATCGTCTGCTGTCACCTGCACTAAGGCATCGTTTACAGCAACTGTACCACTTAATGTTTGCTCCATGATGTAATCTTGAGCGTGCTTATCTTGGCCTAAAATATATAGCGCTAAAGGGTGATTATGCGCTTTTATGTAGCTAATTGCCTCATCGAGCTTTTCGTAGGTTTTAATAGGCAAAATGGGGCCAAATAACTCATCTTGCATTAGCGTCATATCATCGCTAGGCGCGGTAACAATATGCAAACCCATTCTATGCTTTTGTTTGTCTTGCTGGTTTTGATCTAGCGGCTTAATTACTTGCGCACCTAACTGCTGTGCTTGTGTTAAATACCCTTCTAAACGAGTGTAATGCGCATCGCTAATAATTGACGTTAAGTTTTTGCCTTCAACCCCGTCTTTAAAGTGCTTTTTATAAAGCTCGCACAATTGCTGCACCAGCTGATGCTCAAGGGCCTTAGGCACAAATACATAATCTGGGGCTACACAAATTTGCCCCGCATTAGCCATTTTACCAAACAATAATGTTTGCGCTGCTTTTTTAATATTAGCTTGCTCAGTAATGATCACCGGCGACTTACCACCAAGCTCCAAGGTAACAGGAGTTAAATTTTCGCTGGCCGCTTTCATAACCAGCTTGCCCACTGACGTTGAGCCAGTAAACAGCAGATGTGCAAATGGCAGTGCAGAAAACTCACTCGCTACATCGCTTGCCCCTAACACCACTTTACAGTGCGCTTGTAGCTCGTCTGCAAATATTTTTTCGATGACTGCATTAGTATGCGGGGTAAATTCGCTGAGCTTAAGCATAACTCTATTACCTGCAGCAATGGCGGTAATAACAGGCACTAATGCCAATTGTATGGGGTAATTCCATGGTGCAATCACACCAACTACACCAAGTGGCTGGTAAGTCACACTCACTTTTGATGGCCACAAACTCAAGCTAGTTGAGCGCTTACTGGGTTTTGCCCATTTTGGCAGTTTTTTAATTATGTGCGCTAAACCCTGAACCGTTGGCAGAATATCGCCAAGTAACGTATCGAACGCGGTTCTGTAGCCAAAGTCTTTTGATGCTGCATCGATAAGCGCTTGTTCATTGCTAACAATTCGTTTGTGCAGCGTTTTTAATAATACGATACGCTTATCTATCGGGAGGTACGACTGGGCTAAAAAGCTATTTTGCAGCTCATTAAACGTATCGCTGAGTGACGGTGTGTGTGTGCTATCAGTATCCAAAAGGTGCTACTCGTGTATCATTTTGCTACGACTATAACGCCGTTCTGATTTTCGAGCAATAACACTAACTATCTAAAAATTACCGTTTTTGTAGGAACAAATAGCCACAATTAACCACTACTCGCTCAATAATTTAGCCCTTAAATTACTTTTATTTAGCTCGTTAGCGGCTCACAAGGAAGCGTAATAATAAATTTAGCGCCGCCTTGCTCGCGGTTCTGTGCGCTTAGCGTGCCATTAAGCGCGCTAATAATTTGCTTAGAAATACACAACCCAAGCCCTAGCCCATCAACCGATTTAGTACTGTAAAAAGGCTCAAAAATAGTCTCTATATCGTGCACTTCTATGCCTGGACCGGTATCTTCAATACACAGTTGCACACTATTATTTAGATAATTGGCACTGATACTCAGCTCGCGAGTAATACACCCTTGCATTGCTTGGCTGGCATTCGATATTAAGTTAACTAACACTTCTTCAAGGGCCGCTTTATCTGCTAACACGTTTAATTGGCTGTCAATTTTAGGCGGTAAAACACTTATATTGTCCTGCTTTAGCTGGTTTTTATTAATCTCAAGTGCCTTGGCTACTGATTCACTTAATGGCACTTCGCTAATAATCGCTTTTGCAGAATCAGAAAAATAATTTAGCTGTGCAACTATCTTATGCACTCTTGCTACTAAGGATTCAATAAACTGTAAATTTTCGTTTAGGGCTTCAAACTTTCCTTTAGCTAGCAAGCGTTTAGCACTGGCTAAGTAAGTATTAATGGTATTAAGCGGGTGATTAATTTCGTGGTTAAAGCCCATGCTAAGCTGGCCAATTGTTGCAAGCTTAGTTGATTGTACAAGCGCATCTTGCTGTGCTTTAAAAGCATTGGTACGTGCACTAATTTCCTGACTGACACTGTGATGGGAATAAACCAGCTTTTTAACGCCAACAAAGCGCCTTAAAACAACATACCCTAGGGCAATAATAAGCGCATAAATTACCACAAAGCCAAATAACGCCGGTAATTGGGCAATATTTGCATTAGATACATTTACTAATACGGTAACCGATGCGTTCAAAAAACGTAATTTTTGCTCTACCGATAAATAGTTATGCTCATCAATTGTGCTAAACAGTAACCTTTGTGATGTGTAATTTGAATGGGCAATCAGCTTAGGTTGATAATCTAAATACGCTCGACGCTGAGCGATGTCTCGCCGATGAGTAATATCAAGCGTAGAAAACGTATTCAGGCGCCAATTTTCCATATCTGAAATAGCAATCACGCTATCTTCTAGCTGCACGTAAAAGTGGCTGCCCTTGGCGGTATTTAAAAGCTCACGGTCACTTTCAAATTTGTTCACATTAACTTTTAAAACAACAACCCCTACCGCTTGATTATTGTTATAAATGGCTTGTGAAAAATAGATGCCACGCTCTTTTGTACGCATACCTACGGCAAAATACGCTACTTTCTCCCCTGCAAATGCGCGCTTAAAATACGGTCTAAACGACAGATCGCTGCCTAAAAAGTTATGATCGGCCTGCCAGTTACTGCTTGCAATCACAGCGCCTTGTTCATCAAGAATATAAATATCTGAGGCACCACTGGCTTGTTGTATATCAGCTAAGTAGTTATTAATCTTTTTTTCGTTATTTTGCGCCGCACCTAAAAAATCAATAACCTCATTGTTATAGGTAAGAAGCTGAGGAATTTTTGAAAAACGCGCAAGCTCAGCATCAATATAATGCTTTAACTGAGTTGCTTGCTGGGCTGCTTTTTGCTCGGCCTGATTATAATAATGAGTTCGGCCATAGCAAAACACGACCGACAATAGCACTATCAGTACAACAAAAGATAAAAGAAGTTTTTTAGAAAAGGAGAACATGCCCTAGCTCACAACAAAATAGCTATAAAATTTAAGGGCGCTAGTTTAACGGGTTATGGGCGCTAACAACAGAAACTTTGTGTTAACAAATACAATAAATCTTAATTTATTTATAAACTGCTGCAAGTCTGTACTGACTCGCAACAGTAAACATCATTAGCGGTACTAAAATTAAGAGTTAGTGGCTAATTGAGGCTTATTTTTAGCGTACTTGTATAAGCCGATCAGTGAAGCTGCAATCCAGAAAATCTCAATTACAAAGCTTGCAAGGTTAAAGTTGTAACACAAACTGATTAACAGCAAAATTGCCCCTGTTAAATTCATTATGTTGTACAATAACCCCGTTGGGGATGCTTTATTAAGTTGTAATAAAAAGAATGCACCAACAACTAAGAAAGTACCCGCCATACCTACAATATCAAATAACAGTGCTATCACACGTTTATCCTTTGCTTAAAAAACCCAACTAACTGGCCCTATCCTTGGGGAGGGTGTTTTTCAATCATTGAAACAGCAAAACCGGGCGAGTATATCAGGCTTGTTTATTGGTACAAGGTCAATTGTCCGCCTTACTAAGCAGCAAATCTAAGTTTTTGTAGTTATTACATTTTTAAACGTATTGGGTTATTTAAAGGTAACCTTACCGCCAATTATTTTATAAGCTGGCGTACCGCGTATGATTGCTGAGCGCGCAAATGGGCGCTCGCATTGGGGGCAAATACACGGTGTAGTTGTGTAATCTTGGGTTATTCGCTCTATAAAACACTTTACTAAAGCGCCTTTGCCACCTTTTCTATATTTAAACAGCGCCGCTTTGCAAGCAGAGCAAAAAATATCGACAGTTTTAGTCGGCCCTTTTTTATTTGGCTTAGCCATACACTCCTTAACATACCTACATTGATACAAAGCAGGCATTTTAGCAGTTAATAAATAAAAACGTTACAGAATCTAGCCTAATAAGCGGTGGAGAAAACGCAGGGGATTAAATAATAGGTACGATATAAAACACCATAAAAGCGTTTCGCTAATCTCTAAAAAACAAACGGTTTAATTGCGCTGATAACACATTCATATTAAATGGTTTAATAATAAACCCCGACACTTTTGCTTTAATAACTTGTTTTACTGTATCAGCGTTATCTTCGCAAGTGACCATAATAACAGGTAAATCGACTAAGGCTTGGTCGTGGCGTATATTATCAAGCAAGTTTACACCGTCTACTTTAGGCATATGTAGGTCGGTTATTACTAAATCAAACTTTTGCTGACGCAGTATTTTTAACGCCTGTTGGCCGTCAGTTGCCTCCACAACATTTTTGTAATCAAGCTGCCTTAACATATTAATTAATACGTGGCGCATAAGTGGCATATCATCAACGACTAATATTTTCATAATTATCTTTATTGTATTTTAGCGCTTAGCTTAAAGGTGGCGCCTTATCTAGCGTACTTAGGGCCATACACCTATAATAAAACCCATTAATGTAAATTGTAATGTGTAATACCCTGCATTAATTATAAATAACTTGATTGGCCGCTGCTCATAAATGTAACTGAGCCCCAGCGAGCTACCTACCCAAAACAAACCGATGGCAAAACCTGTAAAGGCGCCCTCTCCCATTCCGGCCTCTTTACCTAAAAATAATGAAAGCACCACCGCCGACAAAAGTGCAAGTACCATACTGCCGCCAAAAATTAACGCAGGTTTTGCTGTTTGTAAATCAAGCTCCGTAAGGCCTGTACACTCTAACCAGGCATTTTTAAAAAAAGCGTTTGAATACCAAATACCGCCAAGCATAAAAGAGGAAAGCGCCGCCACAAGCACGGCAAAAAAATTAACATCAGTAAAATTCATACATACTGCCATAATGCATAGTGTACAAGGGTATTTTGACTGTAGTTAAAAATACCCTAAGCAGCAAATTATCGCCTTTAAAATATATGGTATAGGGCGCGTTGGTTTTTGTGGAGGCTTTTAAAAATCGCCATAGGTGGCACGCGTTTGTGCCTTTAAATCGGTTGGCGAAAGCGCTACCTCAAGCCCTCGCTTACCTGCACTTACATACACTGTTTTAAAGGCCATAGCGCTTGAATGAATAAAAGTGGTTAGGCGCTTTTTTTGCCCAAGCGGGCTAACCCCTCCCAAGATATACCCTGTAGCGGCTTGTACCTTTGGCGCGCTTGCCATTGCGACCTTTTTAGCGTGACTCAGTTTGGCCAATTGCTTTAAATTTACTTGCTGGGATACCGGTGTAATGGCAACAATTAACTGCCCTTCATTGGTTTCAAGCACGAGGGTTTTAAATACCTGCTCACTGTTAAGGTTTAATTTTTCAACGGCTTCTTGGCCATAACGCGTTGTATTAGCATCGTGTTGATAACTGAGTACATCGTGAGGCACATTTTGTTTTTTCAGTAATTCTATTGCCGGGGTCATACAATTTAGCCACATCATTTTAAGCGCATTATTAATCTACAATAAGGGTTAATCATTTTGAAGAGTAACTTAATAGCAGATACGTAAAAAGCCTTTTATTGACGAGGGTATAGGTACAAAGGGTAAAGCAATGTGGGTCAATTGCCTAAGGCAACAAAATAGCTCAGTGAATTAATCGATTGAGTATACGCACTTTATAATATTGCTAAGTCGTGCCCAGTAAAATGGTTAAATCACATGAATTTGAGCCAAAAAAAACGGTGCATCAAGCACCGTTTTTTTTAGTTTTTACGATAACTAATTACTTAGTTAAATCGTCAAAAAACTTTTTAACGCCGTCAAAAAAGCCTTGCTCTTTAGGACGGTTTTTTGAGCTATCTTTGCCCATGCTCTCGTCTAACTCTTTAAGTAACTCGCGTTGACGCTCGTTTAAGTTAACTGGCGTTTCAATCACTACTTTACAAATTAAGTCACCTTGAGCACCACTACGAACCGATTTAACACCTTTGCCACGCATACGGAACATTTTGCCCGTTTGTGTTTCAGACGGTATTTTAAGTTTTGCACGGCCATCAAGCGTAGGCACTTCAATTTCGCCACCTAAACCTGCGGTAGTAAAGCTAATTGGCACTTCGCAGTACAAGTTATTCGCATCGCGTACAAAAATTGGGTGTTCGCGTACAGATACTTGCACGTATAAATCGCCAGCTGGCGCTCCGTGCATACCCGCTTCGCCTTCACCGGTTAAACGAATACGATCGCCTGTATCTACGCCTGCTGGAATTTTAACTGACAACGTTTTCGTTTTCTCAACGCGCCCTTGTCCGTGACACTTATCACATGGGTCTGAAATAATCTGACCTTGCCCCTGACACGTTGGA
Organism: Pseudoalteromonas sp. Angola-7; assembly: GCF_028599255.1. Lineage (NCBI taxonomy): Bacteria > Pseudomonadati > Pseudomonadota > Gammaproteobacteria > Alteromonadales > Pseudoalteromonadaceae > Pseudoalteromonas > Pseudoalteromonas sp. Angola-7. Next base: position 108,660 of record NZ_JAQREL010000014.1, on the reverse strand, counting down.
CACGTTTGTTGAACAGCAAAGAAACCTTGGCGCATTTGTACTTGGCCAGCACCATGACACGTAGTACATGTTTTAGGCTTAGAGCCCGCCTTTGCACCACTGCCATCACATGGCTTACAGCTAACCCATGTAGGTACTTTTATTTCTACTTCTTTACCACGGACCGCTTCTTCTAAGCTTAGGTCCATGTTGTAACGTAAATCTGATCCACGTTGTTGACGCGATTGACGACGGCCACCACCGCCACCAAAAATGTCACCGAACACATCACCAAAAATATCACCAAAATCGCCTTGACCACCACCGCCAAAGCCACCGTGACCGCCGCCACCGCCTTGTTCAAAGGCAGCATGGCCGTATTGGTCATACATTTGACGTTTTTGATCGTCGGTTAAAATCTCGTAAGCTTCTTTTACTTCTTTAAATTTAGTTTCGAGATCTTTATCACCGGCGGTACGATCTGGGTGATATTTCATCGCTAAGCGTTTATACGCTTTTTTTATGTCTCTCTCGCTTGCATCTTTGCTTACGCCGAGAACTTCGTAATAATCGCGTTTTGACATATCTATCACACTACTCTTTTCTATTTGCAGCTAGGCTGCGGGATAAACCGATAAATCACATCGATTTATCATGAAAATTTTAAACCTTAAATACATACAAAAGGCGCGACAAGCTGTAGCCTGCGCGCCTCAAAAGTTCATCCTACCCTAAAAACTTGAGCAAATCATGTTGTTTAGGCTAGTTAGAAGCTTAGCTGACAATTACTTGTCGTCTTTTACTTCTTCAAACTCAGCATCAACTACATCGTCGTCTTGCTTGGCAGACTGTTGTGGTTGCTCGCCTGCATCTTCGCCACCTTGTTGCGCTTTAGCTTGAGCGATTTCCATTAGCTTTTGAGACTTTTCAGCAAGTGCTTGCGTTTTAGCTTCAATTTCTGCTTTGTCATCGCTCTTAATAGCAGCTTCAAGGTCAACAACAGCTGCTTCAATTGCATCTTTGTCTTCGCTTGGTAGCGCATCGCCAGCTTCTTCAATTTGCTTGCGAGTACCGTGTACCATTGCATCAGCTTGGTTACGAGTTGCTACTAGCTCTTCAAACTTTTTATCTTCTTCAGCGTTAGCTTCTGCATCACGAACCATTTTTTCTACTTCTTCATCGCTTAAACCTGAAGACGCTTGAATCGTGATTTTTTGCTCTTTACCTGTATCTTTATCTTTCGCTGATACATGTAAGATACCATCCGCATCTACATCGAAAGTTACTTCGATTTGTGGAGTACCACGTTGTGCTGGACGAATACCTTCTAGGTTAAATTGACCTAGAGATTTGTTGTCGCTAGCACGCTTACGCTCACCTTGTAGTACGTGAATCGTAACGGCAGATTGGTTATCTTCTGCTGTAGAAAAAGTTTGCGATTTCTTAGTAGGAATCGTTGTATTTTTCTCAATTAGCGCGGTCATTACTGAGCCCATTGTCTCAATACCTAGCGATAATGGAGACACGTCTAGTAATAGTACGTCTTTAACGTCACCTGCTAATACACCACCTTGAATTGCCGCGCCTACTGCTACAGCTTCATCAGGGTTAACATCTTTACGTGGCTCTTTACCAAAGAACTCAGCAACTGTTTTTTGTACTAGTGGCATACGTGTTTGACCACCTACTAAAATGATATCGTTAATATCATTTACAGATAAATCAGCATCCGCTAGAGCACGTTTAAGTGGCTCAATTGACTTAGTTACTAAGTCTTCAACTAATGACTCAAGTTTAGCACGCGTTAGTTTAACGTTCATGTGCTTAGGACCTGATGCATCGGCAGTTACGTACGGAAGGTTAACTTCTGTAGATTGTGCAGATGATAGTTCGATTTTCGCTTTTTCAGCCGCTTCTTTAACACGTTGCATAGCAAGCGGATCGTTTTGTAAATCGATACCTTGGTCTTTCTTGAACTCAGCTACTAAGTAGTTGATTACGCGGTTATCGAAATCTTCACCACCTAAGTGAGTGTCACCGTTTGTAGCAAGTACTTCAAATGTGTGCTCGCCTTCAACTTCATCAATTTCAATGATTGATAAATCGAAAGTACCACCACCTAAGTCGTATACTGCAACAACATTTTCACCTTTGTTTTTGTCCATGCCGTAAGCAAGGGCAGCAGCTGTTGGCTCATTGATGATACGTTTAACTTCAAGACCCGCAATACGACCAGCATCTTTTGTTGCTTGACGTTGTGAATCGTTAAAGTATGCAGGTACTGTGATTACAGCTTCAGTTACTTCTTCACCTAAGAAGTCTTCTGCTGTTTTCTTCATTTTTTTAAGTACTTCTGCAGAAATTTGTGGTGCAGCGCGTTTTTCACCGCCCGCTTCAACCCATGCATCGCCGTTATCAGCTTTGATGATTTTGAACGGCATAATACCGATATCGCGTTGTACTTCTTCGTCTTCAAAACGACGACCAATTAAACGCTTAATTGCAAATAACGTGTTAGTTGGGTTAGTAACCGCTTGACGCTTAGCAGGTTGACCTACTAGAGTCTCACCGTCTTGCGTGTAAGCAATAATAGACGGGGTTGTGCGATCGCCTTCCGCATTTTCAATAACACGTGCTTTATCACCATCAAGTACTGCAACACAAGAGTTTGTAGTACCTAAATCGATTCCAATAATTTTACCCATGAATCTTCTCCAACTTCAAATTCGTTAATACGTTCGATGACTAGTAAATAGGGATGCCACAAAGTTAATTCAACTGTAAAAATGAAAAAAAATTCATTTTTTGTAATTTATTTAACAAAAAACCTTAATAAAAGTAGGGTTTGATGTTTTTTACGCCAAATACACCTATTCAACACAACTAGTCTGACCAGTTGTTATGTGCTATATATGTCTGATAATGATAATTTCAAGGATATTAACGATGCATTTTGATGACTTATTAAAACAAGCCTCTGCTATTTCAAACTCTTCTTCCGCTTCGCTTGCCAATAACAGCAATACAATGGAGTTTCCTGCTAATTGGTGCCAAGGTAGAACCGCTTTTGGTGGCCTTTCTGCTGCACTACTTTATCAAGCAATCAGAAAACACATTGACCCAAGTAGACGATTACTGTCTTTGAGCACTAATTTTGTTGGGCCGCTGCTTGCCGACACGCCTTTTTCTTTGTCAGTTGAAATTTTACGCCAAGGTAAAAGCAGTACTCAGGTATTAGCTAAAGTGATTCAGAGTGAACAAGTGTGCGTTATTGTCCAAGCGTGCTTTGCTATTGATAGGCAATCGGGTGTTAATGTACCGGTTAGTAAAGAAATGAGATTAAAGCCTGTGGATGCACGTCATACATTGCCGTTTATTGAAGGGCAAATGCCTGAGTTTTTTCAGCATGTTGATTTATGTCCGCAGCAAGGCGCTATGCCTTTTAGCGCTGCACAGACCTCGCATTTAGGCGGCTGGATGCGCTTTAAACATACCCCAGAGGCAATTACCGAAGCACATATAATAGCCCTTACCGATGCATGGCCTCCTACATTATTACAAATGTTTAAACAGCCAGCTCCTGCAAGTAGCATGTCGTGGTATTTAGAATTTGTGCAAGAGCCAACGCTTACACCCGGTGAATGGTTAGGCTTTGAAGCAATTACACATCATGCTAAAGGGGGTTATGGCTTAGAAGATGGCTGTATTTGGTCGCAATCGGGGGAGCTAATTGCTTTGACACGTCAAACCGTTGCTTTGTTTGATTAAGTACCGCTTAGCTTACTAATGAGCTTAGTGGTTACCACTCATTATTTGTTGATATTTTCCCTTTGCTTTTATAGATAGCAGGCCTTTATCAAATGTTTTTTGCAGCACTGCGTTGTTAAAATAAGCAGGGCGTGGGGCTTTTGGAAAAATTGGGTGAATATTAACGGGTAATGAGTGCGCATAGTCATTGTTATAGTAATGAAATATGCGCTCATCGAGAATAATTACATCCACCCAGTCTTTCATTAGCCTATCGACTTGCGCACGCTGATTGACTACTTCTTCATAACTTGCAAACTGAGCAACCCCTTTTGCAAATGGGGGTGGTAAATAAGCTGTTGCATTTTGAAATCCTAATACACTTTTATTGTTTAGTTCATTTATCGTCTCAATAGTAAAGTTGCGCTTTTTAAGTGATACCGCCACATTTTTGTAACTCAATACAGGCTGACTAGGGTAAATACCTGCGCCGCGCTTTCCTGCGTAATTAAGCAGTATATCCACATTACCGCTATGCAGTTGCTGCTCGGCGCGCTTGTTAGACATGTAAATAACCACAATATTGTCTAAGCCCTGCTCAATAAGTGCCGCTTTAATTATATTAAGTTGTATACCCGTATCTTTTTTTTCTATTACATAGGGAGGAATAGTCGCACTGGCAGCAATCACAATTGGCTGTTTTTGCCAAGCGGCAGACACTGGCGGGCTCATAAAAAAACAGCTAATAAAGCAAAGTAATAACAGCCTCACATCTATCCTTAACATATTGTTATTGCGCTTAATGATGAATCGCGTTGTATTAATAACTTAAATATAGCAAAATTGCGTAAACATTCTTCTTTGATGGTTATAACTTGCAAACAATTTGCCCGTGCTGCGACCTAATAATTGATATACCCGCAATAGCCGATAAGCAAATGGCAGTGTGCCCGCATTGTCACCATAAGTTGTGCGAAGGCGATGTAAACAACGACAGTAAAGTAGTTGCGCTAAGTATTGGCTCATTACTAATGCTATTAAGCAGCATGTTTTACCCATTTATTTCATTTAGTAGCAGCGGCATAACGCAAACCATCACCCTGCCCGATGCTGCCCGAATTTTATTTAATTACGACAGTGAGTTACTTGGCTTATTTATTGATTTAAGCATTATTGCGCTGCCAATGAGCTTACTGATCATTCTTATTCCAATGCATCTTGGGCTTTTGCAATCCTTGCCTGAGGCCATCGCTAGGCGATTGCTCAAGTTTACCTTGGCCCTTGAGCCGTGGATCATGTCTGAGATATTTTTAATTGGCGTGTTAGTAAGCATGGTTAAAATTATGTCGCTTGCCGACATTAGTTTTGGCACCAGCTTTTGGGCATATATTGGCTTTGTTATTATGTATATTGCGGCGCTTGCCCATTTAAATAAGCCGCGCTTATGGGCACATATTAAACCAGCAACAACACTTGAAGACGCAGCACATGCCAAACGCGCTATTGATCAAAACATTAAAGCTTGCCACGTATGCCATCAGCTGTGTAAAAGTAATGTTTGCCCGCGTTGTCACACTAAAACCCATGTAAGAAACCCCAACAGTGTTCAAAAAGCAACGGCTTGGTTAGTGACCTCTGTGCTGTGTTACATACCTGCAAATCTATTACCAATAATGCACACCACCAGCCTGGGTGATGTGTCACCGTCAACCTTAATTGGCGGCGTACTAACACTTTGGAAAAGTGGTTCCTACCCCATTGCTGCCATTATATTTTTGGCCAGCGTAGTGGTGCCACTGGCCAAAGCCTTTGTGCTTAGCTTTTTATGCTTTATGGTGGCAAAACCTGCTAACAAGCACACAAAAGGCTATACTAAAATTTATCAACTTACTGAATTTATTGGCAAATGGTCAATGATCGATGTATTTGTTGTTGCTATACTCGTTGCCTTAGTGCAACTAGGCAACTTAATGTCAATTACCCCAGGGCTAGGCATTGTATTTTTTACTGTTATGGTAATATGCCAAATGATGGCTGCACATGCGTTTGATCCGCGCTTGTTGTGGGATACACCAAAAAACAAACATTCAGAGAATAAAGCATGACCGAAACGGCTAATGTAACAACAAAACCAAAAATTTCTGCTATTTGGATTATTCCACTGATAGCCTTATTAGTTGGTATATGGATGTTGTATCAATACCAAGCAAATGTAGGCCCTACTATTTATATAAAAATGCCCCACGCAGAGGGCATTATTGCAGGTAAAACAGAAATAAAAGTGCGCAGTGTTAAAATTGGTCAAATTGATGCTATACGCCTTTCTGACTCTCAAGATAGCGTTATTGCCCGCGCACAAATAGACAAAAACTATAATGAGCTCCTCACCGACGATGCTAAAATTTGGGTTGTTAAACCCCGTATAGACGAAACTGGCATTAGTGGTATGAGTACGCTTTTGTCGGGTGTTTATTTAGAGTTTTCACCGGGGGAGAGTAAAAAACTAAAAGAGCGTTTTGTATTACAAGACGAGCCGGCCCTTATTGGTAAAGATGTAAAAGGTGGGCGTTTTCAGTTACTCAGCTACAACGCTGAAGTACTGGAGGTAAGCACTGGGATATTTTTTAAAAACTATAAAATAGGCCAAATAGAAACCGCTACTTTTGACTGGAAAAACCAAGCAATGAAGTACGGTATTTTTATTAACGAACCGTATCAAAACCTCATAACATTAAACTCTATATTTTGGGTTAATGCCGGCATTGAAATAGATTTGTCGGCCGATGGTATTAATATAAGTACCGGCTCATTAAGTAAACTCCTCAAAGGCGGTATTTCGGTTGGCTTACCAGAGCAACAAGCCCCAGGTGACTTAGCCCAAGACGGCCACAACTTTTCGCTAAGCCAAAGCTACAAAGAAGCACTAGAAGAGCGCTTTTACGACTTTGATTACTACATTATTGATTTTGAACAATCTATACGTGGCCTAAGACCCGGCGCGCCTGTGGAATATCGCGGCACCCGAATTGGTACCGTGGTAGAAGCCCCCGCTAACGTTATTGTTAATGGCAAACCTGCACATTTTAAAAACCATAATACGGCGGTGCCGGTACTGATTAAAATTGAGTATGGCCGTTTATATCACGATAGCGCAGCGGCCAAAGAGTTTTGGCAAAGTAGCCTAACCGGCTGGATAAAAAATGGTATGCGCGCTTCTTTAAAACCCGGCAACCTTTTAACTGGCGCAGTGTATGTAGATTTTGATATATACCCCGACGCACCAAAAGCGCATTTAGCAAAACTTGCCCAATATGATGTATTTCCGAGTATTTCTAGCGGCATTACGGTGCTTGCCGATCAGGTCTCGGATGTGCTTAACAAGGTAAACGATTTAAAAATTGAAGACAGCCTAGCTCAAATGCAGGCTACATTTAGCGACTACCAAGCGCTTGCTAACGAAATGCGTGCGTTATTAAGCCAAAAAGATACCCAAAACTTACCCGGCGACTTTAACCGTAACTTTGATAAAATGACCAAAAGTATGGAGCAGTTTGAAGTGACCATGCGTCAATTTGATAAAACCATGGCAAGTTATCAGGCCGGCTCTGAGTTTCATCATCAATTACAGCAAACCTTGCTTGAATTTAAACGCTTAAGTGAAGAAATTCAGCCGCTTACACGGGGTTTAAACGAACAACCTAATATGTTTATTTTTGATAAAGCACTCCCTGCTGATCCACAACCAAGGAAGCAATAATGAAACACTTATTTTTAGCCATAACCGTGTTAATTACCCTTGCAGGGTGCAGTGCGTCAATTCAAACCGCAACGCAGTATTATCAGTTTGAACAACCCATTGCTTCATCATCACGCCATGTAAAAGAAACTGATGCCCAATTAAGAGTGCAAACCGTGGCCCTTAGAGGCGCATTAAATAATTTGGGCATAGCAATGAAAATTGATAGCAACCAAATTCATGCGGCAAATTACAACCTATGGGGTGAATCGCCCGATGTGATGCTCACCGCTACAGCGCAACAAACCCTTTTTAATGCAATGCCTAATTGGATGGTTATTAAGGGCTTACCGGTAATTACCGAGCTTGATCAGCAAACGTTTTACGAGCTTGAATATGAAGTGCACCACTTTAATGGTGATATGCAAGGCAACGCTGATATTTCTGGCCTGTGGCGCTTATATTACACCCACCCAGAAACCGGCCGCCGCCTAATTAGTGTGCATAATTTTTCGCATGTAGTTCCAATAGAAGATGACGGTTACGATGGCTTAGTGGCTACCCTTGAGCAAACTTGGCAAAACATAAACCTAAGCGTAGCAAAAGCCATAGAGCAAGCGCGACTTTAATAACCATATATAGTTACGGCGGTTTTATCATTATTAATAACCGCCTTGCCTACCCTATTAAAACCTAACTTTAATAATACACACTGAGATGCGGTGTTATTGGCTGCGCAGATAGCACTGACCTGTTTTATCCCAAGTGCGTGCCTATTTTGTAATAGCGCTTTGGCCGCTTCAAAAATATAACCGTTTTTCTCATAACGGGTTAACAAGGCAAAACCTAAATCTGGCAGTTGCAGTACGTCGCGTTTATAAAAACCCACAACTCCTACTACTTCACCATTGTGTAAAGTAATAATATAAGGGCCAAACCCTTGGTGTTTATGGGCTGCCCTAAACGATTGCTCAATGTAACGCTTGGCATCGCTGTGCGTATAAATGGCTTTATCGCCAATATATTTTATAAAATTTGGCTGATTCACCAAAGTAAGTAACATGGCGGCATCGTGCTCATTTGCATAGCGCAATAATAAACGTTGGGTTTTAAATACGGCCTCCACGTTATCTCCTATAAAAAGTTATTTTGTACGTAAATTTTTATTGACTGAAATACAAAACCGGATTATTTTTGCGCCGATGTTTTTACAGGCACAACAATAGTGGCATGCTTCTCTTGCACCGTCTAGCGCCAAAGCCAACGCGTTTCCCTTTCGCTATTAATTTAACATAACAGCAAAGCACCCTACGCGGCAAAAGCAGTGACTTGGCACGTAATAACTATTACCTGCTTTGTTTTTGTTAAGCAATTTATTATTTAAATATGCTTTTAATTTTGTTAATCTTTAAATGCTTGAACCTTCTGCATTAAGTTTACTGCCACCAGCGGTGGTTGTGGTATTGGCTGTTGTTTTACGCCGCCCTATTTTATCTTTACTTATTGGCGCTTTAGTTGGCTTAGTAATAGCCGACCCAGCTCAGGTGCTTGCTAACTTTGCCAGCACGTCACTTAAAGTAATGACCGACGAAACCATAGGTTGGTTAATACTCGTGTGTGGAGGCTTTGGCGCTTTAATCGCTTTATTAGTGCGCACTGGCGGTGCGTCGGCGTTTGGCAAATTAGCGCTAAAATACACTAAAGGTAAACGCTCTTCTTTGTTTATGACCTTTTGTTTAGGTGTGGTTATTTTTATTGATGACTATTTAAATGCGCTTACCGTTGGTGAAACGATGAAACGCATTACCGATAAATTTAAAGTTAGCCGAGAAATGCTTGCCTACGTTGTAGATTCAACAGCGGCACCTATTTGCGTACTTGTCCCTTTATCGACTTGGGCGGTATTTTTTGGCGGCTTGTTAGTCGATAACGGCATTGCCGAGGAAGGCAAAGGCATTGCGGTTTATATTCAAGCCATTCCTTATATGTTTTACGCCTGGTTTGCAGTATTGGTGGTTTTGTTAGTGGTACTGGGTGTAATACCTGCTATTGGGCCTATGAAAAAAGCCGAAAGGTTAGCACAAGTTGAGCAGGCCACTGTAGACCCTGCGCAATTTAGTGATATTCAAACAGCCGATGAATACGCTGTAAAAGCAGTAGAAGAAAGCTTTGAAGATGCCGACCCTAAAGGAAAATTGCACAACTTTTTACTGCCTATAATTTTACTAGTAGCCTTTACAGTTTACTTTGAAATAGATGTATATAAAGGCTTATTGGCAACTATGGCGGTAACGCTTCCTTTTTATGCACTACAAAAATTAATGAGCTTTAGCGAAATGATAGAGCGCATGCTTGATGGCTTTAAAAGCATGATACCGGCTATTGGTACTGTAATAGCCGCATTTATATTTAAAGATGTGTGCGACTTAATTGGCTTAGCGCAGTTTGTGATCGGTAGTTTGAGCCCGTACATGACTGCCCAATACTTACCGGCGGTGGTATTTATTGCTATGGCAGTGTTAGCGTTTGCTACAGGCTCTAGTTGGGGTATTTTTGCTGTGTCGATCCCAATAGTTATGCCACTGGCAACTGCCGTTGATGCAAATATTCCATTGGTTATTGGCGCGTTGTTATCGGCCTCATCATTTGGTAGCCAAGCCTGTTTTTACTCAGACTCTACCGTACTTGCAGCACAAGGCTCTGGCTGTAATTTAATGAGCCATGCAGTAACGCAACTGCCTTATACATTAATTGCCGCGGCACTTGCCGTTGTCGGCTTTATTGTTATGGCATAAATTAAGTTAATTTAAATAAAAAACCCCAATGTAGTACTACACTGGGGTGTTTTACCAATCCACAATAATACTTAATAAAGCGGATTGGTATTCTTTTAGCTGTATAAATATATATAGCTTATTTTTGTAATTTAATACCATTGTAATAGGTTTCAAGCGATTGAATTTTGGTTTGATTTGGTAAATCAGCAAAGTCGCTTTCTACAAACTTAGTACCACGTAACTGCACATTTAAACGTGCGGCTTGTGGGTTTAACATAGTTTGTTTGTAGTACTGCTTAATATCTTCAAGCGTTACTTTTTCAACTTCATCAATTAGCTTTTGCTTAGAGTCAAAGTTAAAGTTTTCACGATACCAATCGGTAATAAGTGGCCCCATTTCATCGCTTAGGTTTTTAGGTTGCTCTTTTAGTGATACAAGCGTGGCGTTTTTAAGTTGAGCAAAAGTATCTAAGCTCATATTATCAAGCTCTACAGCGTACTCTTTTTTGAATTGATCAAAACGTGCCTGTATTTCTTTTGGTCCTTTAACAGGTGTTTGAATAAACAAGCCAATTGCCGAGTAATCCTCTATTGGGCGAGCCAGCGCGCCTACGGCGTATGCAAGTTGCTCTTCGGTACGCATTTTATCAAATGCAATGGTTCTAAAGTGGCTTTGTAACACCGCAGCTTGCGCTTTTTGTTTATACCCTGGCACTGGGTGAACGGTCATATCAACTACTGCCACATCGGCCACATCAATATCTTTTTGCAAGACTCGCGTTTCGCCTGGCTGTGGTAACCATGCTTTACTACGCGCAAACTCACTCGGTGTATGATTGCTTGGTAAAGTGGCACTTAACTCAGTGGCTATCGATTCTATATCTTGTTGGTTGTAATTACCGTAGCTAAATACACGTAAATCGTTGGTGGAAAATGTGGCTGTTTTTAGCTTGTTTAAATCGGCAACGCTTAACGATTCTGCCGCTTTTATCAGTGCCTCTGTATCAAAGCTGCCTGTGCGGATAAGTTTTGAGTAGGCGCCAAATGCTTGTGCATACGGAAATTGCTTTTGCTGATTTAACAAGCCACGTTTGTAGCGATCAATTGCTTGGGTAAATGCTTGTGCCGTTACATCGGCTTTTAACCCGCTTAGCGCTTGTTTTAAAAGTACATCTTGCTTATCGGTAAAGCCACTCATTGATAAAACTAAACCATTACTTGGCGTAAGGTTTACACTCATGCCGGCAATGGCGGCTTCGGTGCTTAGTTGGCTTTGTTGAATGTTATATAAGTCGGCCCATACTGAGTAAAGTACTTCAGCATTAATATCATTTAAGCCTGGCTGAGTATTAATATATACCTCAACCAACCCCTTTGGCTGGGCAGCAAATTTTTGGCTTGCTTGGCGCCATACTTTTACGCCGTTTTTATCGTAAGCCAGTTCAGGGTGTTTTTGCTCTTTAAACTCAGCTGTTTTAATCGCGAAGCTTTCAGGTAGTAAGTTATTTACACTTGGTAAAGCAAGCTTAAACTCGCTTGATGTTTTCCAACTGGCAATTTCGGCATCGCTAATATCTTCTATGCGGTATTTACCATCATAAAAATGCAGTTGCGAGTCGGTTTCTTCTTGTTGCGAAATATACCAAACGCGCAGCGTATCGGCATTTAATTGTTTAAGTACCTCGTTTATCGCCTCTGCGTCAAATTTGGCATAATAGTAAGGCGCATCAATGGCATGATTTAATGGGTAATCTTGCATGCTACCAGTTAGCGAGCTGACATAGCTAAACTCATCGCCTTTTTCTAAAAACTTAAATTGATTGCTAAGTGATGTACGAATTTCATTAAAGTACTTAGCATCTACACCTTCTTTTTTAATCAGTTCAATGTATTGCATAATAGTTGCGACAATTGTTTCGCGGTTTTTCATGCCTTCATCGGTTAATTCTAGCGAAATAGTAAGCGCGCCGTAATTGCCATACTGACTAGGAGAAGGAGACGCTGTTAATTGCGATACCCAGCCTTTGTCGCGTAATAATTGTGCCGGGCTACCTGGCATTTCATTACTTAATAAATAACTGACATAACGGTTAGGTTTAACCGCAAAGTCGCTGCTGTTGTTATTAATAGTAAACTCAAGTTGCAGCTGTTTTACGTCTTCATTAGGTGAGTAATATACTTTTTTGCCACCGGCTTTATCAAAATCAAGCTCTGCAGTAACGGTTGGCTTTTCAATGTGTTTATTTTTGATATCGGCAAAATAAGTTTTTGCTTTTTGTTCCATTTGCTCTATTGGCAAGTTTGAAATAAGCGCTACTTTCATGATGTTAGATGAATAGTATTTATTGTAAAAGTCGACCGTTTCTTTGTGTAATTGGCTGCCTTCTTTGTCTCCTAGCGTTTCTAGGTTACCAATTAAAAAGCGATTTGCCGGGTGATCACCCATCATTTTACGGGCAAGTTTAAACTGGCCAAAAAAGTCCATTTCGCGGCGCATTGACCACTCGGCATTTACAGCGTTTTTTTCTTTATCTGCATATTCAGGGTACAGCTTAGGGGCTTTAAAAAAATCAGCAAAACGGTCTAGCGCTTCATCAAAGGCATCGTTATTAATTTTAAACATGTAGTTGGTAATATCGAGCCAGGTATACGCATTATTTACCCCGCCATTTTTGGTCATAAAGTCAGAGTAGCCTTTTGTATCGGGGTAGCGCTCTGTGCCTAAAAAAAGCATATGCTCTAAGTAATGTGCCATACCTTGCTGCATCATAGGGTCGTGTAGTAAGCCTACCCCTACACTTAGCGATGCTGCTGATTTTTCAGCGCTTGGATCAGAGACTAAAATTACTTCTATTTCGTTTTCGAGGGTAAGGGTTTTATATTCGCGCGTATCATTTGGGCTTACAACTAATGTGTCTGAGAGTAAGGAGCTTTGCGAAGAACTAGCAACCGATGAGGTAGATGATGTATTAGTACAGCCACTTAAAACTGCTAAAGCGATGACGCTAAAACCAAGAATTTTTTTCATTTTGTTTTTCCATTAAAATTGCGCTTAGGATGCGCTCAAAACAACGTAATAGAGCTAAATTAACACTAACAATTAAGGGTTTACCACAAAATAATACTAATTTATGTAACACATTGTGAAAAACACCTGCATACTTAAAGTCAGTAAAATAATAACGAAGGAAATAGGATGGAAAAAATAATAATACTCGCCATGTTTGCACAAGTAACGTTATCGCTCGTTGTAATGTTAATTATGGGCAAGCGACGCTTTGCTGCTGCAAAAAACAAACAATTACAGTTGAGCGATTTTAAAACCATGCGCCTTGATAACGCAGGCGATACCGTACGCGTAGCAGATAGAAACTTTACCAATCAGTTTGAAATACCAGTGCTTTTTTATATCGGTTGTATTGTTGCATTGCAACTTAACAGCGCTAGCTACTTAATTACTGCGCTTGCGTGCTTATTTGTTATTTCGCGTATTGTGCATACGGTTGTTCATATTGGCAGTAATAATGTAAGACTGCGCTTTAATGTTTTTTTACTAGGCTGCGCCAGTGTGTTTGCTTTATGGCTCGCGATTGTTTGGCGTATTTTAGCATTTTAGTAAAAGCGGCTTAATTAGCCGCTTTTTTATTGACTGTTTAACACTTAATTAGTATTTAGCGCGTTTTAAGCGTTTACCCACACCAAGCAGTGCAATTAAGCAAAAACCAACACCCATACTCCCACCCGAACTGCTTGTTGAGCCAGCCTCTGCTGATGAATCGTCCTGGCTTATTAATGTATTGGCTGTTGGGTTTAAGTTGGCAGATGAAAGCGGGTCGTCATCTAATACCACCACACTATTAATAGCTACAAAGTTAGCGCTGCTCAGAGCGACATCGCTACTTGAGCATTGTTCACTGGTTATATCAACCAATGGGATATCGCCGCAGTGTACCAATCCAGCAATATTATCGAGCGTAGCTTGGCTTTGCGCTGTAATTTGCCCAAATACTGTAAAACCGCCATTTTGGGTATCAAGCGCTTCGCTATTATCAACCATATTAAAAAACCACTGGCTCGTTGCGCTGTTTTCATCGTTGGCTAATTTAGCCATCGCAATTGTGCCCTTCACATTAGATAAAACAGGCTCATTAACAACAGCAGGCTTGGTGGTTATTGGCACTAATTCGTCGGTAAATATAAAGCCACCGCCTTGTATTACAAAGTCGCTGACTGAGCGGTGTATTACGGTTTGGTTGTATGCGTCATCTTCAATATAACTTAAAAAGTTAGCAACCGTATTGGGGGCTTGTTGATCAAACAAGTTAAGCTCTATCACCCCGTGCGAAGTTTGCATTTCAACAATAGTGGCTTGGCTAGTAAAGCACGAAAACGCAAGTAGTGAGCCAATCAGGCACTTTTTCATTATGAGTCCTTTTTGTTATTGTTATTTAAATTAAGTGTTAATACTAATCCACACTATACGTCAAGGAAAAGCATTTAGAAGGCACAACTACAATTAACACCCTTTTAGTTACACTTCATTACATATTCTTTTAAATAACACTCGCTGTATTCGCTTTGTCTAAAAGCATTTAATAATTTAATATTACTTTTAAATCTCGAATATAAAAAAGTATAAAATAAGTACGTTATTTATCGCTAAATTAGTTTAAACTAACCGCCTAATAAATTAAGCACACCATAATAAATGGGTATTTCATGCGTATAATTATTTTATTTTCAGTTATTTTATCTGTTATAGGTTGTACAAACTCACCTTTAAACACCTCCTCTGCCCCACAGTATATTACTGTATTACATACTAACGATAATCACGGGCGCTTTTGGCATAACGAAAAAGGTGAATATGGTATGGCAGCGCGTAAAACGTTAATTGACGCTTTACGTAACAAAGCTCAACAACAAGGCCATGCAGTACTGCTGCTTTCTGGCGGTGATATTAACACCGGTATACCTGAGTCAGACTTACAACACGCAGAGCCTGATTTTAAGGGAATGTCGTTACTCGGTTACGATGCTATGGCCATTGGTAACCATGAATTTGATAATCCACTGAGCGTTTTAACTAAGCAGCAACAATGGGCTACCTTTCCCTTACTGTCTGCAAATATTTTTGACAAAGCAACTGGGGAAAGCGCATTTCAAGGCTATAAAATTTTTGAAAAGGGGGGCTTAAAAATTGCGGTTATAGGACTTACCACTACAGACACCGCTAAAATAGCTAACCCACAATATATTGGCCATTTAGAATTTAAAGACCCCGTTGATGTGACGGCAGCTCTCGCTAAAAAAATTAATGAGCAATACAACCCCGATATCACTATTGCACTTACTCACATGGGCCATTATGTAGATGCAAACTTTGGGATTAATGCCCCGGGCGATGTCACACTTGCCCGCTCTTTACCCGCTAATACCTTAGATATGATTATTGGTGGTCACTCCCAAGAGCCGGTTTGTATGGCAGCTAAAAATAAAAATGACGATAACTTTAAACCCGGTCTTGCGTGTAAGCC
Organism: Pseudoalteromonas sp. Angola-7; assembly: GCF_028599255.1. NCBI lineage: Bacteria > Pseudomonadati > Pseudomonadota > Gammaproteobacteria > Alteromonadales > Pseudoalteromonadaceae > Pseudoalteromonas > Pseudoalteromonas sp. Angola-7. Next base: position 92,884 of record NZ_JAQREL010000014.1, on the reverse strand, counting down.
CGATCAGCAAAACGGCACATGGATTATGCAAGCACATGAGTGGGGTAAGTATGTGGGTAAGGCAGAGTTTAAGCTAGAAAACGAAAAGCTCACCCTACTAGATTATAAATTGCTGCCAGTTAATTTATATGTTGATGAAATTCAAGCCGATGGGTCTAGTAAACAAGTATTAGCCAACGAATACATTAAACCCGATCCGACCCTAGAAGCTTTTTTAGCAAGTTACCAAGCAAAAGGCGCAAAACAAATTGCAGGTAAAATTGGCAGTGTTGATGCGCGTTTAGAGGGCGATAGAAACAAGGTACGTTACCAACAAACTAATTTAGCGCGTGTGATTATACAGGCACAAATGAATGTGGTTGGCGCCGACTTTGGCCTAATTAGTGGTGGCGGAATAAGAAGCTCTATTGAAGCTGGCGATATTAGCTATAAAGATATTTTAAAAGTACACCCGTTTAAAAATCGCATTACTTACATGGACTGGCAAGGGCGTGATTTATGGAACTACTTAGAAACAGTGACCAGCTTCCCTGTTGATGCAGGTGCCTATTTGCAATATCACAAATTAGCGTTTACCCGTAAAAATGGCAAATTAGTCAGTGTACTCATTGATGGTAAGCCACTTGATGAAAATAAAACTTACCGTATGAGTTTAAATAGCTATAACGCATCAGGTGGTGACGGTTACCCTGCTATTAATAAACTCAAAGGGTTTGTGAGCACAGATGAAACCGATGCCCAGGCACTTAAAACCTTTGTATCGCAAAATAGTCCTCTTAAAGCTGCGCAGTTTGCACCTAAATAACAAAACGTTATTAAAAGATAATGTTTAAGGAAAGTAGCTGACTACTTTCCTTTTATTTCTATGTTTCCCTTTGCAATATTTATTAAACCGTAACTGTGTAAACGTGAGCGAGAGCCCTCGCCATATGCTTTAGGCGGATAATAAATGTCTTTCATATCAGGGTGTTCGTTTAAGACTTCGTCTAGGGCTGCACGAATCTCACTGAGTGTTTTTTCTAAGCTGCTATTAAAATTTGGCCGCTTGCGTATAGTATGCCCAAGCTCAATCAACCTATAAAAGTACTTATTAGCAAGCTCTATAAGCTCATCTGGCACGTATTTATTTTGATTTAGCACAACATCTTTATTACCACGACAAAACTCTATTAATGCTAAATAAAAGCATAACGGTTTGTTAGCTAAACACACTGTAGCCTCAGGCATATAACTATTACTGAGTGTTTTAGTGTTTAAATCAATGATCAATGCCAGCTCTTTTGGTTTTCCTAAGTCGGTACCAGCATTCAGTGATGGGCCTTTTGCATCTACAGGCATACCTATAATAGACTTCAGCCATTTGCTAAATAAAATACTCAAAACCAAAAATAACAAACAAATTAAAAACCTGTTTTCTGACCAAAACTGTGCGTTTTTCTCAAACACTAAAGAGACATGGGTAGTGCTCGACTTGAGTGTTCTTACAAACTGGTTTGGCTTTAAAGTTAAAGGCTTAGCAGATTTTGGCACAATTTTAACTAAGCGAAGGTTATTGTCTAAATAGCCGTTGAGCTTTAATAAGTAGTCTTGCACTGCATGTTGGTTACCCGAGTGCTTTAAAAGCTCATTAGAGAGCGCAATTAACGGTAAATCGAGTGCAACTTGTTTTTCGGTTTCAATAACCTGGCGTTTAATAGCGTCACTCTGCTCATTAATTACAGACACATAAAACACTAAACAGTTAATAATAAAAACAGCGCAGCCAAAAAAAACATATTTATACTTATCCATTTTTAACGATCTCATCTTTAGCTGTTACCTGCTCTGAACTGCAATCCCAGTACGATTGCGCCTCTTTGTAATAACTCAGTGTTTGCTCCTTTGACATATCAAGAATATGACGCTGTACAGCACATAAAAGGTCTGTATTGTTTTGCTGCATTTTTAGATACCAGCGCGAACCTGAAATTTTATTACTTAAAGGGGTTATATAATTTTTTGAAAAACGAGCAGCATCACTTTCTTTCCAAAAAGACGCAATAATATCGACCTGCCCATTAGCTAATAAGTCACGAAGCTCGCTGTGCGAACTGGCGTAAGTAATATCTAGATTGGCTAAGTTGATATTTAAATCTTTAAACATTTTCTTTGGAAGTATATGGCCAGAGCGGCTTGTAGGGTAATCTAATAAGCCTATACGCTTATCTAAAAAGTATTGTTTTGTTAAACGTGGCTTCTCTTTTGAGGAGATAAAAAATGCGGTGTAATCAGAAAAGCCCACCACAGATTGATAGTTATAAGTTAGCTCTGCATTAAAGGCATCCATTATATTATTTTTTGCAAGTACGAGGTCTGCAATCCCTTTGCCGACAAAATCGAAGCTTTCCGTTGTACTGTCACCCCAGTAACCTTTAACTGAACCGTATTGTTTCGTTACCACGGTATCAAGGCATAGAGACTCTGTAAGCTTCTCTGCCACGCTTTGCGATGGCGTAAATACAATAAGCTGATTTTTGTTTTCACTGGCTGTTGTATAACATTGTGTTGACGTTTTTATTAGTTCTGGGAAATTTATTTCATCACTTTTAACGCTCACCTTTCCAACAGACCATGCAGCAACCATAACCAGAAACAAAAGTGTAACAAACGACAGTTTATGTAACATGACCTTTCCAAACCCCATCAATAAGATGTACCTAACAACACTAAGGCTTTATTTGAACAATATTATTTACTTATTACAACAAGTAATTTTACCCATCAAAGGTAAGTCATTGATTTAATGCGATTATGAATAAGAAATAATGAATGCTCTTGACTCCTTTCTATATTTAGCAAAAACAATCACAATGTTTACACCAGCTAATAGGTGAATAAAAATAAATGCAGGAAACATTGATGCGCATTAAAATTGCTACTCTCGTAGCAACAACGTTAATAATTGGTGCTGTTTTTACAACTTCTAAAGCGTATGCGTGGGGTCAAAATGGTCATCGAATTGTTGGGCATATTGCTGAGCAACATTTGAGTGATGAAACAGTGCATAACCTGTTGCCACTATTAGAAGGACAATCCATAGCTCAAATTGCTACTTGGGCAGATGAAATGCGATCTAGTCCTGAACTATTTTGGCGTAAAAAATCTTCACGCTGGCACTACATAAACCTTCCTAAAAATAAAACACTTTCTCTAAATCACGCACATACACACAGCAAAGACGATGTAACAAATATTCTAGAAGGTATTTACTTCTCTATTAATACACTTCAGTCATCTACCTCTTCCCTTAATGAAAAACAGTTTGCTTTAAAGTTTTTAGTTCACTTGGTTGGCGACAGCCATCAACCATTTCATGCTGGGCGAAGTGAAGATAGAGGCGGCAATTTAATTAAAGTTGATTTTTTTGACAACGAAACCAATTTGCATAGCCTTTGGGACACTGGATTAATAGAAAATGAAAACTTAGCTTACACTGAATACGCTAAGTTTATAGATACCGACGATGCAGCATTAATTAAAACATACTTAAACAGCAGCCCTACTACTTGGCTGATGGAATCTCACAAACTGGCCGAAGATATTTATACCTCAACCAGTGATGAAGTGAGCTATAGTTATGTTTTCAAATACAATCCGCTTGTTAAGCAGCGTTTGCAAAAAGCAGGCGTTAGGCTTGCGGGTGTATTGAACTATTTATTCGATTCGTCAGATGACAATAAAAAATTAAAAATAACGACAAAATAACAATCAACCTATAAATAAAAAACCTACACACGGGAATTAATTTATGTTTATACACTCTCTGGAGTATAGCTAAAATAATACAGCTAAAAATGTATTAATTACAAAATGTAAATAATTAATTGTAAAAGGAATTATAAAGTTTGCATTTCATAATACTGTCACATAACGGCGGTAACATAACAATAAGTAATTAATCCAAATTTAGTTAAGTATACAAGTATAAATTGTGCAATTAATTTTGCATATTACAAGAGTATAAATTCAACAACACTGCTGACTTTATACTACTTAAAATAACAATTTAATTATAACTTTCACGGGAAATGAAAATGAAGACTAAACTTCAAAAAACAGCACTCTCACTTGCTATCGCTGCGTGCGTAAGTGTAAGTGGCGCTGCATTCGCCAACGAAACAACCTCTGCGATTAAGGGTCAAATTACCGGTCCAAACGGTAACCCAGCTCCAGGTACCAAAATAACAATTTTACACGTACCGTCTGGCTCAGTTAAAACAACAGAAGCAAACGATGCAGGTTACTTTACTGCTAAAGGCCTTCGTGTTGGTGGTCCTTACAAGGTAATCGTTGATTCTGATGTTTATGCTGATCAAGAATTTAATAACATTATCCTAAACATTGGTAACGATTACCCAGTAAATGCTGCACTTGAGCCACAATCAAGCATGGAGCAAATTGTAGTAACGGGTGCACCTATCAGCTCTATGTCTGGTGGTACTGGCCCAGCGTCTACATTTACTTTAACTGATCTTGAAAACACACCTGCTATTAATCGTGATTTAAAAGATATTATTCGTATTGACCCGCGTATCACAATTGACGATAGCCGTGGTTCAATCAACTGTGGTGGTGGTAACCCTCGTTACAACAGCTTAACGCTAGATGGCGTTCGTATGAACGATAACTTTGGTTTAAGCTCTAACGGTTACCCTACTATTCGTGCCCCTTTCTCATTTGATTCAATTGAGCAGGTTTCAGCTGAGCTAGCACCATTTGACGTACAGTACGGTGGTTTTACCTCGTGTAACATTAATGCGGTAACAAAATCTGGTGGTAATGAAGTTCACGGTGGCATCTTCTATGATTACACAAGCGATTCATTAAAAGGCGATAAAATTGAAGGCGAAGACGTTGATAACGGTAACTACACCGAAAAACGTTACGGCTTTAACGTTGGCTTACCGTTAATCGAAGATAAACTGTTTTTATTCACTTCATACGAAAAGCTTGAAGGTGTGCAACAGTTTAACTACGACGGTTTAAGCAGCGGCAGTGTAACTGCAGATGATATTGCTCGTATTACAAACATTGCTCAAACTGTATATGGCTATGACGTAGGCGGTATGCCTTCAAGTATGCCTGTTGAAGATGAAAAAATCTTAGTTAAATTAGATTGGAACATCAACGAAGATCACCGTGCAAACTTAATCTACAACTACAACGACGGTAATACGGTTTCACAGTCAGACACTGGTTCTAGCCGTGTTTCACTATCAAACCACTTTTACGACCAAAGTGCAGAATTTACTTCAATTATCGCGTCTGTGTATTCAGATTGGTCAGATGATTTTTCAACTGAAGTTCGTATTGGTAAATCAGAATTAGACGCAACGGTACAATCGCTTGATGCTGCAAGCAGCTTTGGTGAAATGCAAATAAGCACAGGTAACGGTGGTACAGTTTACATTGGTCCAGATGATTCTCGTCAATCAAATGATTTAGATTACGATACCACTACATTTAAAGTAGCGGGTACTTACTACCTTGACCAACATACCATTACAGCTGGCTATGAGTTTGAAGAGTTAGACGTATTTAACTTATTCGTACAACAAACTGAAGGCGAGTACCGTTTTTATAACGAAAGAGATTCAGACGTAACGGGTATTGATTTATTTGAGCAAGGTATCGCAAACGCTGTTTACTACAACAATGCTGCCGGTACTAATGATCCTAACGATGCGGCTGCAAGTTTCTCATACGCTCAGCATACGTTTTATGTTCAAGACGAATATGCATTTACAGACTTAGATGCAAACATCACATTTGGTTTACGCTACGATAAATACACAAGTGATGACGTACCAAACTTTAACCAAAACTATACTGACCGCTATGGTTTTAGTAACCAAAGCACGTTTGATGGTATTGATTTACTTCAACCACGTGTTGGCTTCCAGTGGTATGCAACAGACGAGTTAGAAGTTCGTGCTGGTGTTGGCTTATTCTCTGGTGGTAACCCAAATGTTTGGTTATCTAACTCTTACTCTAACGATGGTATTACAAACATCGGTACATTCCGCAGCTCGGTTGATTTATTCAACACGCCAAACGTAAATGGTGGCGCGCCTGGTTTTGAAGTACCACAAGAGATGTTTGATGAAGTTGCTAACACTGTAATTGGCTCAGGTGATGCTACAGTAAATGCAGTTGACCCAGACTTTGAAATTCCTTCAGAGTGGAAATACTCAATCGGTGCAACATACACAACTGAAAACGAGTATGTTATTTCACTTGATTACTTATACTCTAAGAAGAAAGATGCTGCCTTAATGCGCGACATCGCACTTCAGGATTCGGGCGAAACTACATTTGATGGTCGTCCTATTTACGAGTCAATCGAAGGCCGTGATGGTGAATACCTTCTTACAAATGTAAGTGGTGATAGCGGTGATTCATCGGTTATTTCATTAGCTGTAAGCAAAATGTTTGACAATGGCGTAAGCGTTAACTTTGGTTACGCATACACAGATTCAGACGATGTTAACCCAATGACAAGCTCTGTTGCTGGCTCAAACTACGGTAACATTGCTCTAACGGATCCTGGTAACCCTGGTGTTGCATCATCAGATTACGAAATCCCACATCGTTTTACTATGACGCTTGGCTACTCTCATGAATTTGTAGATGGTTTTGCTACTCGCTTTAACCTATACGGTGAAGCATACAAAGGCTTACCATACAGCTACACATTTGACGGAAGTGATGACGCATGGGGCGATGCTAACTGGAATGGTGACCGTCAGTTACTTTACGTACCACTTGAAAACGATCCTAACGTTGTTTACGACATGAGCGCTGATGAAATTAACGCGTTTAACGACTTTATCGCATCTAACGGTTTAGAGCGTGGTGAAATCACTGGCCGTAATGCTGAAAACTCAGATTGGTTTGTTAAATTTAACTTTAAAGTTACTCAAGAATTACCAGGCTTTATGGATGGCCATAAAGGTGAAGCATTCTTCGTAATTGATAACTTAACTAACCTGTTAAACGATGATTGGGGCGTACTTAAAAAAGGTCCTTTCGTTGGCGCTAGCATGATTTCAACATCAATTGATGAGCAAGGCCGTTACGTATACTCAGGCTTTAATGAAAACAACGCAAATACATCAGTACAATCTGATGCGTCATTATGGCAAATGCGTGTAGGTGTTCGTTACACTTTCTAATCGCATTAGCGTAAAACACTACTAATTAAAGCCCATCTTTTGATGGGCTTTTTTTTACCAACCAGCTTAATTAAATTATCTATTTTAATGATGGATATATGTGTTGAGAGCTAGGCAAAAAATTTCTATTTAGTTTTCTAAATGAAAATTTTATAACGCAGATAGCGACACATTTAGCCCCTCAAAATGATTAAGTATTATTGCGGATTGGTTTTATAAGGCCTCTTTAAGCTCTTTTAGTAAATTTAGCAATTGGACTTGTTGCTGCTTACTAAATTTTTCAGCTAATTGTGCTTCCCAGTTTTGTGCATCACGTGCTATGAGCTTGTAAATTGCATTGCCCGGCTCATTTAACATAACCTGCGTTACTCGCTTATCTTGCTGATTTAGTTGTGCTTCTACATACCCTCTTTGCAGCAATGATTTTATAGCTCGCGAAACCGTTGACTTATCCATATTGGCCTGTGTACATAAATCTTTTGCATTGCTTTTGCCATATTGTGCTAAGTTTGCCAACACCCGCCATTGAGGGATGGTTAAGTTGTATTTTTGCTGATAAACACGCGCAAAATCATCGCTTATAAGATTTGCCATTTGGTTTAACTGATAGGGCAAAAACTGCTCTAGATCTATTTCCATTATTACTTTCTCATCGCATTTACACACTGTGAAAACTGTGCATTTTTATTTACAGGCTAAAACATGCGCCCATTTGAAATTACTCTCACTTGAGAGTACTTTAAACTAATTAGGGCCTGTTGACCTTTCAGGATTGAAATTTGTTCAATCTAGGGGCCATTTAATCGCGGCGCGAGGTTTGTAACCTAGTGGGCTAAGTAAAAACCGAGCAACAAAGAGTAAATGGCCCCTAGGCAGAACCCTTCGGGCAGCGCCTGTTTGGCTTTTATGCTACGTTATCGCCTATTTATGGGGAACAACCACACTGCATAGGCTCTGCCTTGCCTAATTCCCAAACAGACTGCTGCAAATTCAACCTCGAAAGATAAACAGGCCCTAGAAAGATAAAACAATGTCACTCTCACAGGATCTAAATATGGCCAGCGAAATAAACTACATGAGCGGTTTTGGCAATGAGTTTGAAACCGAAGCGCTACCCGGTGCACTGCCTGTTGGGCAATTTACCCCACAAAAGGTGAAGTACAATTTATACACCGAGCAATTTAGCAGCACGGCCTTTACGGCACCGCGAGCCGCTAATCGTCGCACGTGGCTGTACCGCCTTCGTCCATCGGTGGTACAAGGTGAATACACCGCTATAGATAACGCACTAATAAGAACAGCGCCTATAACTGAAGCAATTACGCCCCCTACAATGATGCGCTGGAGCCCTATTGATATTCCTTCAAAGCCCACTGATTTTATTGATGGCTTAATTACAATGGCTGCAAATGGCAGTGCCAATGGGCAAACCGGTATGGGTATTCATGTTTATGTTGCTAACAGTTCTATGAAAGGGCGTTATTTTTGTAATGCCGATGGTGAGCTATTGTTTGTGCCTCAGCATGGCGAACTGTTATTACACACTGAATGTGGAAAGCTCACAGTAAAGCCGGGGGAAATTGCCGTCATTCCTCGCGGGATTAAATTTTCGGTTGATTTAATTGATGAAACCGCACGTGGCTACATTTGTGAAAACTATGGTCATGCATTTGAACTTGCCGAGCGCGGCCCCGTCGGTGCAAATGGCTACGCCAACGACAGAGACTTTAAATACCCTGTTGCTGCATTTGAAGATAAAGAAGGTAGCTTTGAATTAGTCACTAAATTTAACGGTCATTTATTTAGTTGCCCTATCACACACTCGCCTTTTGATGTAGTTGCTTGGACCGGTAACAGCGCACCGTACAAATACGACTTAGCGCGTTTTAATGTTATTAATACCGTGAGTTTTGACCACCCAGATCCTTCTATATTTACTGTACTTACCTCCCCTTCAGCCACTGAAGGCATGGCAAATGTAGATTTTGTAATTTTTCCACCGCGCTGGATGGTAGCTGAAAATACATTTAGACCTCCTTACTATCATCGCAATATTATGAGTGAGTTTATGGGCTTAATAGAAGGGGTTTACGATGCAAAAGAGCACGGGTTTGTACCAGGAGGCGCTAGTTTGCATAATTGTATGTCGCCACATGGGCCTGAAGCCGAGGTGTTCGAAAAAGCATCTAACGCTGAGCTTGCACCGCAAAAATACGAGAACACGTTGGCCTTTATGTTTGAGTCTCGTTACATAATATCGCCCACTAAATATGCCCTTGAAGGAAAAGAGCGCCAAACTCATTACACTCAGTGCTGGCGTAGTATCACAAAACATTTTACAGGCGAGGAATAATAACAATGAAACTATACAGCTACTTTCGCTCATCTGCCGCATACCGTGTACGCATAGCACTTAATTTAAAAGGTATTGAGCATGATATGCAATTCGTTAATTTACTTAAATCTGAACAGCTAGCGCAGCCTTACTTAGATAAAAATGTGCAAGGTTTACTTCCTGCTCTTGAAACGAACGAAGGCGTATTAGCGCAATCACTCGCTATTTTAGAGTGGTTAGATGAAAGCTATCCGCAAACGCCGTTAATTTATGGCACTGCATGGCAAAAAGCGCAAATTCGTAATATTAGCTATGCAGTGGCATGTGATATTCACCCAGTAAATAATTTACGAGTGCTCAAGTATTTAAGCAACGAATTGGGTGTAGACGAGCAAGCTAAAGCCGCATGGTATAGGCATTGGGTAGAGCTTGGGTTTGAAAAAATTGAAATGATGCTAAGTGAAAACAATGAGTTTTGCGTAGGCAATACACCCACTCTCGCTGATATATGTTTAGTGCCACAGGTATTTAATGCATTGCGTTTTAATGTAGATATGGCTGCGTATCCAAAAATTGCAGCCATTTATGCACGTTGTAATGCATTGCCCGCTTTTAGTGACGCCGCGCCGCAAAATCAGCGCGATGCAGTTTAACTTTTTAACGCGCAGTGAATAACACTCACGTGCTCTATTAAATCAAGGCCCAGTTCGGTTAAATAGCCGCCATCTGGGCTGTCTATCACGCCTTTATCAAACAACCTTTGTGCCGCGCTTAATAAATTTGGTTCAGCATCCGAATGTAACTTAATCCCTTGCATTTTGCTCTCACGTGGAAATTTAGCTAATAACGTAAATTCATCTATCATTGTTTGATTAAATTGCATGTGTTCACCTTTTTATAATTGTGTGTTTAAGTCAGTGTTGTTTAACGCTATTACTTACCCTAGCATGTTTTTTAATCGTGTGTACTATTTTTAAACTATCAAAATTCGAGGTCGCTCATGCGCCATATTATGGTTTTATTTATTTTTTTAATTGCGTTCACTTTGGCCCCTAGCAGTTATGCAAAAACAGTCAAAACGCATTCTCTTATTGACGCTAATGAGATTATTAATAAGGGTGATATTTGTTGGTACGACAACAAACGTTATAGTGAAGGCGCGCTGGTGCAAGTACATTCTTTTACCTTAGTGTGCGCTGCTAATAACCCGCAGCATAATAACAGTGAGCTAATTTGGCTAAAATTAGATAAAAAAGGCAATATTGTTTATCCCACAAAGCCTAAAACCATTACGGTCAATTAGCGCTAAAAGAGGATTTACGCTACAATGCGCACAGTTTAAATAAGTAGTATGGCTATGGATAATCAACCAAAAAATCCTCTTCATGGGGTAACGTTAGAACAAATTTTAGTAGAGCTTGAGCAGCGCTTAGGGTTTAAAGCCATGGGCGAGCAAGTAAACATTAAATGTTTTACCGACTCACCGAGTATTAAATCAAGCTTAAAATTTTTGCGTAAAACCCCTTGGGCTCGCGATAAAGTTGAAGCTCTCTACTTACATACGTTAAGTAACAAACCGCTGCGTAAACCCAAAAGCGCTCAGCGCCCTAAGCCTGCCAGCCAAAGCGATAGCAGTGGTTTTGTTTGGCCAAGCATTAAAAAGTAACACACAAAAATGCACGTCAAATACGTGCATTTTGTATTTTATAGCTCCTTACTAATTACTTTTAACGAGGCGGGGTCAACTGTAATAGTAAGCGTATCCGCTGTTTTAATTTCACCATCCAGTACATACTTAATTTCTTCGTCTGCGGTTATCGTTACTTTTTTAGCGTTGGTATGATGCGAGCTAATTGCTAAATGCGTTTGTGTAATACTACTAAACATAAGTTCAGCAATGCTTAACACGCGAGTGGTGTTTTCATCACTAGGTAGCAGCCAATTAATGTCTAATAGGCCATCTTCGTGATCGGGCTGACCACCTCCTTGAGCTAGTAACGTAGTAAATGGCGCAGCATTAGCCACAATAAAGCTATTTGTATTTACCTCCTGCGTTTGATTATCATCAAGGGTGACATAAAGGGTTTGCGCTTTTTGCTCACTAAATGCCTGAAAAAAACCACTTAAATAGGCAAGCTGACCCGATTCGTTTTTTGAGTCTCTATCTGCTTTTTCTACCATTGATTGCTCATAACCAATCCCAGCTAACAACAGCATAAGCTCGTCATTACAATAGGCCGTATCAATTGTTTGGGTTTGCCCATCAATAATAAGATCGCAGGCCTGCTCAACAGGAATGATTTTAGAGCTAATACCCATGAGCACATGCGCTAAGGCATTCGCTGTGCCCATTGGGATAATTCCCAGCTTGCATTGAGTGTTTACCAACACACTTGCTACTTCTGTCACGGTTCCATCGCCGCCACAGGCAATTATTATATCTGGCTTATCGTTAATGGCTTGTTTAGCAAGCTCAATACCGTCTATTTCTTTGGTGGTGGTTAATACTTCTAAATCATAATACGCCGACAACCTAGCCACTATTAAATGCTCTTTGTCTTGCCACATTTTGGTACCCGACACAGGGTTTGCAATAATAACGGCTTTGTTTTTAATAACTAGCTCGCCCTTTTTATGTCGCTTTGCTAAATGACGAAGCTGATGCTTATTAAGATTTGCGGTTTCGCGGGTTTCTTTTATTTGCGCGAGCACTTGGTGAACATCGGCGTTTTTATCTTGACTCAGTAAATACGCTGCCATAACAAATACCGAACGCCCTCTGCCCAGTGCACAGTGAACTACCACGCGGCGGTCTTCTTTAATATGATGATGTATCCAGTTAATGGCTTGGTTTAATTGCGAATGGGTAGGCACACTATGATCAAGCACCGGAATATTTAAATAGCTAATATTTTCTTGTGTAGAGCTCCATTCTAAGCCATCAAACTCACACGTTACATCTAATATTGCCGTTATGCCGTTTTCTTTTAACGTATCAATGTCAGAGGGGAACAATCGGCATGCTAAAAATAAATGGTCGTTAATTTTTTGAATGGGAGGGACTTTATCGTGCTTGCGAGAATACGCATTGTAAATTTGAGCACCCAGTAAAAAAGGCACAAATGCCCAGCGGATATAAAATGGGATGACACCATTTTCACGCTTTCTAAAAATTTTCGCCAAATTAAAAATGTAAGCACCACTGACAAGAATTAACGACAATGCACTCCAGTAAAATACCACTGCAAAATATACCGAGTTAACCTCCCACCCTATAAATATAAAAATTAACGCTAAAATTAAATAACTCGTTGCAGCCCACATATTTTCTCCTTTATTTTTACTGTTTTGGCACATTTTTTTACAGCTGTGTATAAGTGTAGTAGCAATTTGCACGCCAACAAAAGTTGTTTTTTAGGAACAAAAACAACACTAAGTAACTGATATAAAATAAATAAAAGTAGCTAGCTTTAGCTGTATTCGCATATTAGGCGCTTTTTACACAGTAATCGGTCATTTTTTCTCACTACTCAAAGGTAACTGTTTATATTTAAAACTTGTTTCAATGTGTACAGCAGCTAATATAAATGTCAGCTTAAAAGTTTTTGCATCCAATCACTCTTTTCACACGTTTATTGAGAGTGTGTTTATCTTTATTTGTTAAATTTATAACAGCCTGTTTAATCTCTATTTCAAAGCGATTAGGTTGTGCTTAAATAAAACAATTGTTAATTCACTAAGCTCAACACACCTCGGTAATAATAAAAACAACAGGAACCTTATGGAAAACGACAATTTACTTCCCCTTTTGTGTAAAACAGCACAGGGTAACAAAGCCGCGTTTGCTGATTTGTATCAGCAAACAAGCGCAAAGCTTTTTGCGATTAGTTTAAATATGCTTTCAAACCGCGCGCACGCAGAAGAAGTACTGCAAGAGGCATTTATAAAAATTTGGCATAACGCGTCAGAGTACAACTCATCTAAAGGCACAGTTATTAGCTGGATGATAAGCATTGTGAGATACCGCAGCTTAGATGCATTGCGTTATCACAAGGTAAGAAAAGAGCAGGCAATGGGTGACGATGAATACGACGAACAAGCAGTCGATGTTAGCTACGACGAACAAACCAAACTTGTTAATTGTATTGAGCAACTTGATCCCCAACAAAAACAAGCCATTCATTTAGCCTATTACAAAGGGCTAAGCCATGGTGAGTTAGTCAATCACATAGAAACGCCCTTAGGCACAGTTAAAAGCTGGATCAGGCGTGGTTTGCAGCAGTTGCAGAGGTGTTTAACATTATGAATTATAATAAACCAGAATTACTTGATGCTTTAGCAGGGCAGTATGTATTAGGTACTTTAAAAGGCCTGGCACGAAAACGTTTTCAACGCTTAATGCTCAGCTTACCGCAAGCCCGAGAAGCCACTATAATGTGGGAGCAAAATTTAAATGATTTAGCCAGTGCAATTACACCTCAAACACCCAGCGCGCAAGTGTGGCAGAATATTTTAAATACATTAGAACACACCAACCAACCCGTTAAAACGGTGATCAAACCAGCTACATCGCTATGGCGCAATTGGTCATTTATAGCCACAGCTGCCTGTATTATCTTAGCATTTTTGGTTATTCAGCCCACAACTCAGCCCCAATACAGCCAACAAATTGCTTTAGTACAAAATCAAGATAAGCAATCACTGTGGTTTATTAACGTAGATGAGCAAACATTATCGGTTAAAGCCAGTGATAAACTCGTTGCGCAAACCGATAAAGACTACGAGCTGTGGATGATTTTAAAAGGGCAAGACACGCCAATTTCGTTGGGTCTACTGCCTAAAAACGGTGAAAAACAGTTACTCAAAGGCACGCGCTTTAAGGCACAAGACATTGCCCTACTCGCTGTTAGCTTAGAGCCTTTAGGTGGCTCGCCAAACGGCCTACCAACACAAGTACTGTACACGACAGATTTAGTTATTTTATAACTAAATAAACGCGACTGGTTGGTCAAACTTTGTTTGGCCAACCTTTTTATTTACCTTGGGTAACCATTAATATTTGATTAAACTAAAGTAGACTTAATCGCAGTGCGATGCTTATCATATTGTGTGCTCAATACCTGCTGCGTTATTTTAATTGCATACACCCCCTGTAATAAGTATAAAACCAAACCGCTTCAGCCCCTTAACACTCTCTTATCACTTCCTTATCTAAATGCAAAACAGCCTGCTGAAAATTTAATCTTGAACGTTAAACACCCCTTTATTAACAATAATAAAAAATATTTAACTTTTTTGCATCCATTGTGCTTTTTGCTTCGTTATTAGTTATGACTCCAATCAAAACTAAAGGAAAAAGTCATGAAAGCTTTAACTCCATCTATACTCGCAGTAGTAGTATGCAGTACCTTAGTAAGCACCTCTAGCGAGGCATCAAGTCATCGTGAAGCGCCGAACATTAGCCGCTTTCCAACCTTAGACTCTACCGACTTTTACGTATTTAATAGTTATGAAGCAGGCAGAGACGACTACGTTACATTTATTGCCAACTATATTCCTCTACAAGATGCCTACGGCGGCCCTAACTACTTTGCTATGGACCCAGATGCAACCTACAGTATTCATATTGATAACGACGGTGATGCAGTTGAGGATATTACCTTTGCTTTTAATTTTACCAGTATGCTGCCAAACGATAATCAAGGCGTGCAATTAACCGTTGGCCCAGAAGATAATCAGCGTACTGTATCTGTACCTCTTAAAAACGTTGGTGGTGTAGCAGCAGGTGATGATAGCGCCGCTAATTTTAGCGAGTCATACACACTCAGCATGATAAGCGGTCCACAACGCACGGGTACCAGTACAGCATTAAGTAATACCACCACCAGTTCAACCACGTTTAATAAACCGCTTGATTATATTGGTGACAAAACATTTGGTTCAATGGCTGATTACCAAACCTATGCAGATCAGTTTGTTTATCAAGTTTCGGTACCAGGCTGTGACAGTATGGCCAAAGTATTTGTTGGTCAGCGCAAAGACCCATTTGTCGTTAACTTAGGTAAAACATTCGATTTAGTAAATTACGTTCCCGTTGAAGGTGATAGTGCGCCAGGTGCTGGGGATGGCGGTGGTTTCCCTGGAGGGATCACACAAAGCAGTGAGAATGACGACCTCGTAGATAAAAACGTTACCTCAATTGCAGTTGAAATGCCTAAAAGCTGTATTGTAGGTGAAGGCAACGGCGTAATTGGTTCATGGACAACAGCGAGCCTACCTCAAGCACGCATTTTAAACCCTAACGCTAAATTTGCAGATAACGCGGTAAATGGCGGTGCATTAACGCAGGTTTCACGCTTAGGTAATCCATTAGTTAATGAGCTAGTTATTGGTATTAAAGACAAAGATACCTTCTCAACGGCTCACCCTAAAGACGATGCACAGTTTTTAGATTACGTTTCGCACCCGTCTTTACCAGAGCTGTTAAATATTTTATTTAAAGATGCAGTAAATACCACACTTGGCGCTAATTTAGAAACTCTTGCTCCAACTAACTTTCCACGTACTGATTTAATCACCGCATTTTTAACTGGTTTTGCAGGGGTAAACCAACAAGCCACCGTAACGCCATCAGAAATGCTACGTTTAAATACTGCAATTGCAGCCACAGCACAAACTGATCAGTCTGCATTTGGTGTAGCCGGTGATGATTTAGCAGGTTTTCCAAACGGGCGCCGTCCAGGTGACGATGTCGTTGATATTGCACTTCGCGTGGTAATGGGGCGTTTATGTCACCCTATTCCTGTAAATGGTGAAGACACCGACTTAGGTCTATGTACACCAGAGGATGCTGATGTAGGTACAGTGCCATTCACTGATGGTGCTCCAGTTGATGCGAGCATGATGGATGCCACTTTCCCATACTTAGCCACCCCACTTGCAGGCTCTAAATAAGGAGTAACGTATGCGTAATTTAAACCTTACCCATAGCAGTATATTGTTATGCGCTTTGGCACTAGGCGCGTGTAGCAGTGATGATGATAACAAACAACCCACACCGGTTGTAAATTCTGCGCCCAATGCTAGTGATGCAATGTTAACCACACAAACAGAAGTTGAAATTAACGACATGTTAGTGGCCACCGATGCTGATGGCGATACATTAACATACACATTAACTTCGCAGCCGACATTAGGTAACGCTGTAGTAAATAGCGATGGCAGCTTTACCTATACCCCAAACAAAGAAGCAACCGGTAGCGACAGCTTTATGTTTGGTGTATCAGACGGTGTTAACCAGCAAGTGACTGCAGCGGTAAATATAACCATTGAAGCACTGCAAGTGGACTTTGCACAATTTGCAAGCGATGCATTTAATCAAAGCCCCACTGCGCAACCGCTATCTACCAACGGACGTGTCTTTATCAATACAGACACAGACGTAAGCGGTATTTCATCGGGCGCTTCTGGTAACTAACTCAGTAAGTAAATTAAGCTGATGGCCATGGATGGCTTTTTTAAGAGGATAAAACAATGCGCAGTCATTATAAAAAAATGCTCTTTGTTTTTTGCGCTGCACTGTGTGTAAATAACGTGCTTGCAAAACCAATTACCCCAAAAGATAACGCAATTATTGCCTCAAGCAATGCAACATTAAGTGCTAATTTAACCCTTGAGCAACTCACTGCGCTGGTGCTAAATAGCCAATACATAGGCCAAACAGAGCGCTATCAAGGTGTATTAAAAAAACGCTTAAAAAACCTATATACCGCTTCTGCAACTGCACAAAGCGGTTATTTATATGCACGGGTACTTCAAAAGGAGCATGCGTTTTCGCGTGCCATAGACGTTGCTAATAACGTATTAAAAACCCAGCCAGATCATGTAAACACCCATTTATTACTCGCTAATATGTTGATGACACAAGGCAAATTTGAACAAGCTAAGCGCCATTGTGTGGCATTAATTGGTAACACCAGCCTATTAACGGCCAGCACGTGTGTGCTAGATGTACAAAGCCAACAGGGCAAACTTAGTGAAAGTTATCACGCGTTAGTTAAGCTTACGCAAAACAAAAACAGCAGCTTAGCAACAAAACATGTGCTCAGCGAAATGGCGTTTAGACTCAATAAATTCACCCGTGCGCAGCAGCATATAAATAATATTGATTTAAGCACAGCCCCAGTGAGCCTTATTGTGCTGTGGGCCGATATTCAACTGCAGCAAAACAACCCTGAAAAAGTGCTTAATACACTCGGTAAACTTGCCAATAGCCACTCATCGCTTGAAGACGCTATTTTGCTCAAGTTAGCCATAGCTGAAAAACGCAGTAATAAGCACACTAATACGGTGTGGCAACCGCTCATGCAACAGCGCGTAAAATTACGTGAACAACGCCAAGATACCTTCCATGCCAACGACTTAGCTAACTACTATATTCATGTACAAGCAAACCAAGCCAAGGCACAATACTGGGCAAATATAAATTGGCAGCAAGCAAAAATGAGTACAGATAAACACTTACTAAGCCAAGCAAATACGATGGTTAGGGATTCTTTATGAGTAAAATAAACGCGTTATTTGTTTTATTTATAGTTGCGCTATTTGCCAACTTTAGTGTACAAGCACATCAGTTGAGCACAAGCTATATTTCACTGGATAATACCAACAACGAAAAGCAATACACAGGCACCTGGCAAATAAATATTAGCGATTTAGAACAACAAGTTGCGCTTGATGTTAACCAAGACACACAAATAAGCTGGGGCGAATTAAAATCACAAAAATCAGCTATTAATCGCTATGCCCAAAATACTCTATCGGTTTTACAAAATGAGCAAACTTGCCTATTAACAATTACCGATAACTACCAATTAGATAATCATTTTAATGAAGCATATTTAGTGTTACCGCTAGTTTTTAGCTGTAACACTAATGCAGATGTAACGTTAACGTACCGCGCTTTTTTTAACCAAGACGCAAACCACAAAGTTATTGTAAATGTAAATCAGGTTTCGCGGGTTTTCACTATAGATGAGCAACAACACACTTTTACCACTGGGCAATCAAGTTATTTAACGACTTTTAACCAATATGTTTATCAAGGCGTGTTACATATTTGGATTGGTATTGACCATATTTTATTTTTAATTGCACTACTTTTAACCTGCGTTTTAACCCGCACTGAAAGTCACTGGCAGGCAATAGCAAGTAAAAAGCACATTATTAAACACACTGCGTGGATTGTGACTGCGTTTACCCTTGCGCATTCACTTACCCTTACAGCTACGGCTCTTAATCTTGTTTCTCCAAGTAGCCGCTGGGTAGAGCTAGGTATTGCAATCTCGGTATTATTTGCGGCTTTAAACAATGTATGGCCGGTTATATTACGCCTTGGCTGGCTTACTTTTGCGTTTGGTTTGTTACATGGAATGGGCTTTGCCAGTGTACTGGGTGAGCTTGGGCTCTCGAGCGATTATCAATTGCTCAGCATTTTAGCGTTTAACTTAGGTGTAGAGCTTGGGCAGCTGAGTATACTGTGTATTGCACTGCCGGTGTTACTAACCATGCGCAATAAACCTATTTACATAAAATGGGTGATGCCAATTGGCTCTCTTGCAATCGCTGCAATGGCGCTATTGTGGTGCGTAGAGCGCATTTAGCATTAAAAAAGCGAGTCGTTTGACTCGCTTTTTAGTTTTCTATTACTTGGTTTTATCAAACGGCATTAGCAAGGTTTTCATCGCAGGCCTAAGCGCGATTAACACCGTTTCTTCGGTGAGCTCAGGGTAGAGCATCTTACGAAGCAGTAACCCCGCCATCATCGAAAAAATAACGTTAATGCGGCTTTCAAGTTCGTGTTCATCAGTGTCTTTAAGTGCACTACGTTCACTGGTGAGCAATTGACGCATACGTCCCCGTGCTTGAATATCCATATCTCGTAAAAGCGAGGCCACTTTACTATTGCGACCCGCTTCCGCCATCATGTCTAAATCAACCACACAGGCACCGGTATCCATATGCCTTTGTACACCAATGTTTAAGCCATCTATAAGCGCTTGCAGAACATCACCTGGGTGATCTTCAAACTCCTGAAAGATAGAAAACATTTCTTCCATGTCTTTAGCAATAATACTTTCAATTATTGCCTCTTTGCTTTCAAAGTAGTTATATATATGCCCAGCGCTCATGCCTGCCGTACGGGATATTTCGGCCATGCCTGCGCCATGATATCCCTTGCGTTTAAAACACTCTGAGGCAGCACTAAGCACCTGCTCTCGCCTAGCTTGTGCTAATGCTGGGTCTATATGCCTTTTAGCTTTCGTGCTCATAACCCTACTCCGGTATTAAGCGCATACTTAATACAGCGTAAGCTCATTGCATAGCTTAACTTAACAACACCTTTCATTTTACTGCTCTTGCACAGGTGTTTTAGCTATATTCCAGCCGCCACCTAAAGCTTTATACAAATTAATTTGGCTGGCAAGGTAAGCCTGCTGACCTGTTATTAACTGCTGTTGAGCCGAGTACCACGTACGCTGTGCATCAAGTACCTGTAGGTAGCTATCAGCGCCTTTTTCGTAACGCATTTTTGATAAATCGTACGTTAGCTGACGCGAACTAATTAACATATCGAGGGCATCAAGTTGCTCTTTGTAGCCTTCTCTATCTGCTAATGCATCGGCGGTTTCACGAAACGCATTTTGAATTTTTTGCTGGTACGTCGCCACCGCAATTTCTTGATCGGCCTTAGCCACATCAAGGTTTGCCTGATTACGTCCCATAGTAAAAATTGGTAAGTTGATTGACGGTACAAAGCTCCATGTTCCTGAGCCTGAATCAAACAAGCCACTTAAATCGCTAGACGTACTGCCCGCAGTCGCGGTTAAGCTAATGCTTGGGTAAAACGCCGCACGCGCTATACCTATATTCGCGTTAGCGGCTAATAAAGCGTGCTCAGCGGCTTTAATATCAGGGCGCTGCGTTAATAAATCAGAGGGTAAACCAACAGGTACTTCTGGTAAATCCAGTAAATTAGTTAACGAGTTAGTCGGTAATAAATCACTCGATACAGGACGCCCTACCAGTAAATCTAACGCGCTTTTATCACGCTTTAACAAGCGTTTATATGTTGCTATATCTACTTTTGCAGTAGCAACCGTACTTTTAAGCTGCTCAAGCGTAATTGCCGATGTAGCGCCTAAATCAAAGCTTTTTTGCGTAAGCGAGAGCGACTCCTGCTGCGAGCTTAATGTTTCTTTAGCAAGCTCTAATAGCTGTAAGTCAGTTGCGTAGTTTAACCAAGCATTGGCAAGCTCAGCAATGAGTGAAATTTGCGTGCTGTATTGCGTAAGCTCAGTGTTATAGAGGTTTTGCAGGGCTTGCTCAGACTGGTTACGTACCTTACCCCAAATATCTAATTCATAAGAGGTAATACCGACCGTTGCGCTGTACTGTGAGCTAATACCTGCTTCACCCGTACTGGTTAAGTCAGCCGGTAAACGTTGGCGCGTAGCCCCACCATTAAAATCTAATGAAGGGTATAAACCCGAATCTTCAATTTGGTATAAACCGCGTACACGCTGCACATTTAATACCGCTATTTGCATATCTTTATTATGCTCAAGGCTCAAGCTAATCAAGGTTTGCAATTTTTCATCATTAAAAAATTGCTGCCAGTGTAACTGTTGCGCTGCTGCTTGCTCAGTGTCAGATACATAAGTATCTGGCACTGGTAAACCAAGCTCTTTTTGCTCAGGGGCTAGTTGGCAGCCACTTAAAACAACTAATGTAATTGCGCTTAAAGTGAAGCGTTTAATGCTCATTGTGCGCTCTCCTTTTTATCGTCGGTGTTTTTCATTGGAAATACACGACGAACTAAAACAAAGAATAACGGCACAAATACCACCACTAAAATAGAAGAGGCAAGCGTACCACCTATAATCGAAATACCCAGTGCATTTTGCGCACCTGAACCGGCACTTGAGGCAATAGCAAGCGGTATAACACCACAAATAAAGGCCATTGAGGTCATTAATATTGGACGTAAGCGTAAGCGTACTGCTGCAATAGCCGCATCGACTAACCCTAGACCTTCTTGCATTTTATGAATCGCAAATTCTACGATTAATATTGCATTTTTAGAGGCTAATCCTATGGTGGTTAATAAACCTACCTGAAGGTAAATATCATTAGATAAACCTGCCATTACCGCGGCAACCGTAGCTCCAAATATACCTAATGGCACAATAAGCATAACCGCAAACGGTACAGACCAGCTTTCATAAAGCGCTGCTAAACATAAAAATACAAACAATAGCGATAAACCGTAAAGTAACGGGGCTTGGCCACTGCTAGAGCGCTCTTGAAACGAAATACCCGTCCACTCAGAGGCAATTCCATTAGGAAGTTGTTTAACTAAGCGCTCCATTTCATCCATTGCTTGGCCAGTACTGTAACCTGGTGCAGCAGTACCTTGAATTTCCATTGCTGAAAAGCCGTTATAACGCTCAAGACGTGGTGAACCATAGGTCCAATACGAACTTGCAAAGGCTGAAAATGGCACCATATCGCCGCTGTCATTACGTACATACCACTTGTTTAAATCCTCTGGCACCATACGTCCTTGCGCTTCACCTTGAAGGTAGACCTTTTTAACGCGGCCACGGTCAATAAAGTCATTAACGTAACTACTACCCCACGCAGTTGATAGCGTGCTGTTAATATCTGCCTGAGACACTCCGAGTGCTTGTGCTTTAGCAAGGTCAACATCAAGTTGCAGCTCGGGCATATCTTCTTGTCCGTTAGGGCGTACACCCGCCAAAATTGGGCTTTGACTCGCTAAACCAAGTAATTGATTACGCGCTGCTAATAAAGCATCGTGGCCAAGTCCAACCCTGTCTTGTAAGAAAATATTAAAACCATTTGCAGTACCTAGCTCAACAATGGCTGGCGGCGGGAAAGCAAACACAAACGCTTCTTTAATCGTTGAGAAGTAGCCCATTGCTTTACCTGCCACACCTTGCACAGATAAATCATCACGTTCGCGCTCATCCCAATGCTTAAAGTTTACAAACCCTATTGCTGAGTTTTGACCAGAACCTGCAAAGCTAAATCCGGTTACCGTAAAAATACCGTTAACAGCTTCAGATTGATCGTTTAAATAGTGGTTTTCTACTTTTTTAACCACTTCTAATGTTTCTTCGGTAGTTGAGCCTGCAGGCAGTGAAACCTGGTTAAACAAAATACCTTGGTCTTCATCAGGTAAAAACGCTGTAGGTAGGCTTGAAAAGATATACACCATGCCCGCAACAATAAGGCCATAACATAAAAGGTAGCGCTTAGATAAGCGGATCATACGGCTTACAAAACTTTGCGCGCCGGCATTTGTTTTATCAAACCCGCGGTTAAAACCACTGAAAAAACGGCCAAACATCGAGCTATTATCATGCACGTGGCTAGGCTTTAAAAGCGTGGCACACAATGCAGGTGTTAAAATAAGTGCTACTAATACCGAGAGCCCCATTGCTGATACCAGCGTAATAGAAAACTGACGATAAATAACACCGGTAGAGCCACTAAAGAACGCCATCGGAATAAATACAGCCGACAGCACCATGGCAATACCTACTAGCGCGCCTTTAATTTCATCCATCGATTTACGTGTTGCTTCAAGCGCAGAGAGTTTTTCTTCACTCATTACACGCTCAACGTTTTCTACTACAACAATCGCATCATCAACCAGTAGACCTATGGCAAGTACCATCGCAAACATGGTTAATGTATTTATTGAATAGCCAAACGCGTACAAAATACCAAAAGTACCTAACAACACCACAGGTACAGCTATAGTTGGAATAAGCGTAGCGCGGAAGTTTTGTAAAAACAGATACATAACAACAAATACCAGCACAACCGCTTCTATTAATGTATGCACTACTTTTTCAATCGATAACGAAACAAACGGAGTAGTATCATAAGGAACAACAACATCTAAGCCTTCAGGAAAAAACGCTTTTAACTCTTCAATAGCGGCTTTTACACCTTCTGCGGTATCGAGTGCATTTGCCCCACTGGCAAGCTTAATACCTAAGCCCGATGCTGGTTGTCCATCGTA
This sequence comes from Pseudoalteromonas sp. Angola-7, assembly GCF_028599255.1. NCBI lineage: Bacteria > Pseudomonadati > Pseudomonadota > Gammaproteobacteria > Alteromonadales > Pseudoalteromonadaceae > Pseudoalteromonas > Pseudoalteromonas sp. Angola-7. The sequence goes on along the minus strand of NZ_JAQREL010000014.1, from coordinate 69,219 downwards.
ACGCGCTACAACACGATAGCTTTCACCACCAAGCTCTACACGGGCTACATCTTCAAGGCGTACAAACGAGCCATCGGCGTTTGCCTTAACTATAATGTCTTCAAACTCTTTTGCTGTTTGTAAACGGCTTTGTGCAGTAACGGTAGCATTAAGTTGCTGACCTTCAACCGCAGGCATGCCGCCTAATTGCCCAGCAGACACTTGGGCGTTTTGAGCACTGATTGATGCACTAATATCAGCAGGGGTTAACTTGTAGTTTTGCAGCTTAGCTGGGTCTAACCAAATACGCATAGCATACTGAGAACCAAACAGCTGAACCTCACCTACCCCTTCAACACGCGAAACAATATCTTGAACATTAGATGACACATAATCACCAATATCGATATTCGTCATGCTGCCATCTTTTGATACAAAACCTAGTACCATTAAAAAGTTACGTGCAGACTTAGCCACCGATACACCTTGCCTTTGCACTTCTTCAGGTAGCAAAGGGGTGGCTGTGGCTAACTTGTTTTGCACTTGTACCTGTGCAATATCCGGGTCAGTTTCGGCGCTAAATGAAAGCGTAAGGGTTGCTGAACCACTCGACTCAGAAGTCGATGACATATATAGCAAACCATCAAGGCCTTTCATTTTTTGCTCAATAACTTGGGTAACCGTATCCTCTAGGGTACGTGCTGATGCGCCCGGGTATGTTGCAGTAATACTAATTGCCGGCGGGGCAATTGACGGGTACTGAGCTATTGGTAAACTTTGAATAGCTAAAACACCTGCAAGCATAACCACGATAGCAAGTACCCATGCAAAGATGGGTCTGTCGATAAAAAATCGTGACATTAAAACTCTCCGTTATTGCGCTTTGTCAGCTGTTGCTGATAGTGAAACTTCAGTCGGTGTTACCGGCGCTCCAGGGCGAATTTTTTGTAACCCTTCAATAATCACTTTATCGCCATCGCTTAGCCCGTCGGTTACTAACCAGTTTGAACCAATCGTTCTGTCTACTTTTAAAACGCGGCTTTCAACTGTGTTTTCTTTGCTAACAACCATGGCTGTTGGCTCGCCTTTTGTATTACGGCTAACCCCACGTTGCGGCACTAAAATAGCGTTTTGTTTTACGCCCTCAACCACTGAGGCACGTGCATACATACCCGGTAATAATAACTTATCAGGATTTGGGAATTTAGCGCGTAAAGTAACCGACCCTGTGCTTGGGTCTACAGTCACTTCAGAGAACTGTAACGTGCCTTTAAGTGGGTAAGTTGAGCCATCTTCCATTTGCAGTTCAACATCTGTTTGCGATTGTGAATCAACGCTCAATGAACCTGAAGAAATAGCTTTTTTAAGTTGAGTTAGCTCGTTGCTTGATTGGGTTAAATCAACATAAATAGGGTCAAGCTGGGTCACTGTTGCCAGTGCTGTTGTTTGATTAGCGCTAACAAGCGCACCAACAGTAACGCTCGATTTACTAATTTGGCCACTGATTGGAGAAGATACATGGCTGTAATCTAGGTTAATTTGCGCCGATTTAAGCTGTGCTTTTGCCGTTAATAGCTCTGCTTGCGCTTGCTTTTGCGCTGCATCTGCTTCGTCAAAGTCTTGCTGACTTACGGCTTTAATTTTTAAAAGCTCGCTATAACGCGACGCTTTTGATTTAGTGCTGGCAATACTTGCCTCAGCGCGGGCCACAGCTGCTTCGCTTGCTGCTAGGTCAGCTTCAAACGTAGCGGGGTCAATTTGATAAAGCGCTTGGCCTTGCTTAACTTGAGCACCTTCTTTAAATAAACGCGATTGCACAATGCCACTTACTTGCGGGCGGATTTCCGCAATTTGAAAAGCACTAATGCGACCGGGAAGCTCCTTTTTTAGTGTAAGCGCTTGGCTTTTTAATGTAATTACACCAACAGGTACTGCTTGTGGAGCTGAAGCTTGTTGCGAGTCAGCTGCTTGATCGCAACCTGTTAAAGCAACAGATCCAACGAGGGCTGTTAATACAAATAAAGCGATGCGAGAACGCTGCATGTTAAATACCTTTTAGTCTATTTATGTCTAGAGTGAACGATCATTCTAAAGTAAATCTAAACGAGAATAAATTAAAACGGGTGCAAATTTACACTAACTTACAGTTGCAAAATTAAACTACGCCATAGGTTGTAGAAGGTGTTAATTTGATGAAAAATAAAACGGATAAGTATGAAAAATAAACTTTATTGCGGTGCGTTATTTATTAACCTGCAACAAAAAAGCCAAGCTAAGCTTGGCTTTAATGCAAATTTATAACTATTTATTTATACGAGACACCAATAATTGCTCAACCCTTATGCCCTCAACATCAACCACCTCAAATTTAAAGCCATTAAAGGTAAAGTACTCAGCACGTTTAGGTATACGCTTCATTGTGTATATTAAAAAGCCAGCCACGGTTTCAAAGTGCATTTGATCGGGAAACTCTTCAATGCCTAATACTTTTGCTAAATCAGAAATCGGGGTTAAGCCATCCACTAACCATGAGTGCTCATCGCGGGCAATAATAAGTTCATCGCCTTGATGGGTAATTAAATCTCCCATAAACCCTTTCATTAAATCTTTTACGGTAACAATACCGACTAACAAGGCATATTCATTTACTACCACAGCAAACGGTTTTGCAGCACTTTTAAATGCATTTAGCGCCTCAGACAGGCTTAGGGTTTCAGGTAAATAAAACACGTCTGTTTCAATCAGCTCTTGCTTAATATTAGCTGGCTCACCTTTTAGTACTTGTCGTAGTATATCTTTTGACTCAACAGAGCCGCGTAATTTATCTAAATTACCCGAGACCACTAAAAAATGATTATGGGGGTTTTCAATAATTTTGGTGGCTATATCGTGGCTGCTTTCATTTAAGTCAAAATAAACTATTTGGTCGCGTGGGGTCATTACACTTGATAAAAAGCGTGCTTCTAGTTCAAACACATTGCCAATTAGCTCATACTCTTGTTGTTGTAAGCTGCCGTATTCTGCGCCCGCATCCATCATCGCCACAATGTCTTCGGTGGTAACAATGTCTTCTCGCTCTGCGGGTACTTTAAATAAACGCAGTACAAAATTAGTTAAACCATTAAAAAACATCACTAATGGCGTAAGTGCAAAAGTAACCCATCGCATTATTGTTACCACACGCACAGCCACCGCTTCAGGCATGATCATCGCTAAACGCTTTGGCATTAAATCAGCAAATAATATAAACAGCGAGGTAATGGTAAAAAACGAAAATAAAAAGCTAATTTTTTCAAGGTGTACACCTTGATAAAAAAGCACCAAGATACTTTGTACATAAGGCGATAGCGCTTGTTCGCCCACTATTCCGCCTAAAATAGCAATCGCGTTTAAGGCAATTTGGATCATCGCAAAAAACGCCCCAGGGTTTTCTTGCAGTTTTAATACCGCGGCTGCGTTATCACTGCCTTCATCGGCCATTACCCGCAGTTTAATTTTACGCGATGCTGCAATAGCAATTTCCGACATGGCAAACAACGCACTGATCAAGATCAATAAGCTAATCCCGATTAAATCACCCATTTAACGCTCCAAAAGTTAGCGCTTTTTCAATAAAAAGCAGCTGATTATAGACGCTTTTTTAAACGCGGCAATTTATATTTATGCTTTTACAGGCTAAATTAATAAGCCATTGAATTAGCGTTGTTTATTTTTCTTTTTTGCTTCATCGAATGCCAGCGCGAGTCTATCTTGTAGGCTTTGCGGCATGTTTTTATTACAGGCAAAGTAAAGGGGGGAGTGTTGTGTATTGAGCGTAAATATAGGCTCTAATAATTTAAGCTTTGGCTCAAACTGTGCGCGGTAGTTAAATTGTTTTTTACTTAATATAACAAAGTCGAGAATATCGTGCCGTGTGCTTATTAATTTATCTATTTTGTCTAAGCTATCAATTATCAATAAGTTTTTAGCTTCACTAAAGCCACGCTCTAGCAAATAATGGTGGCTAAAATTATCCCTAAGCACCGCTGTTTTATATTTTTTAGCATCGTTAAGCGTTTTTAAGCGAATGTTACGTGATTTAAGGGCATAAATAGCAGAGTCAAAACTTTCAAGCTCAGCCACCCAGCTAAATTTATCTTCTCGCTTAGGTAACCTTACAATAGAAAATATACAGGTATTCGTATCTCTTAATGCTGCGTTATAAGACACAGCCCAACTATGCGCTAACATAGTGTATTTAATATCTGTATTGGCGAGCGCGTTTCTCACTTTATCTACAGAGCGCCCTGCAAGTTGGTTGTTTTCGTCAATGTATTGAAAGTCGGGGAATACTTCGGTCACTATTGTAATTTCAGCTGCATTGAGCCTTATGCATGCAAAACACAACAAAAATAAGTACAGCTTCATTCAGCTTCGCCTCAAAACTAAAACAGATATACACCAACTATAGCCGAGGGTAACCGAACCGCTAGTTTTTAACCTAGCCCTATACGCTGATAGGACTAGATTTTTTTAAAGACTAACTTGCTATTTATTCATTGCACTAATTAAGAACGCTGAAATTTTAGCGCCTTCACGTAATGTTGTTTCTGAACTTGCTTGGCCTACTAATGAGCTGTCGGTAAATGGCGCTATTTCCATCATGTCGGCGCCAGTAATTGGAAACTCATCGGCAATAGCTTGTAAAATATCCAGTGCATGTTGCGGGGTTAATCCGTTTTCTTCTGGTGTACCCGTGGCTGAGGCAAATTCGGCATCGAGTGCATCTATGTCAAAGCTTACATACACTTCATCTACGTTATCGGCTTTAAGCTGCGCAATGGTTTCATCTGCAACCGCTTTTGCACCACGTTCTATAATTTCATTAGCCCAATGTTGTTTTACACCAAAGGTGCTTTCCCAGTGCGATTTAGGTTTACCGCTTGAGCGAATACCAAACTGGATTAAATGATGCGGTGCAGGTAAAAACTCTAATATATGCGTACACCACGAGCCAAAACATAAATCTATCCCTAAGCGCTCTACTAATAAATCGGTATGCGCATCAAAATGAATAATAGCGGTACGTTTGCCTTGCTCACGCTTAGCTTTTAAATACGCTTTAGTTAGCGGGTAGCTAATTGAGTGATCGCCCCCAATCCCAAATATGCCTTTATCTTTAAATGTGGCGTAAAAGCTGTCACACACATCTTCGGTAATAGAAAGTGGGCTTACGTAGTAATCATCGTTTTTATCGCCGTATAGGGCTTTTTGGCAGTTTGAAATTGTGGCGTCGTTTAAGTATTTATCATGTAATAAATGCGGGATAACGCGTACATCACCTAAATCAAAAGAGCGGCACTGGGTTTGCTGATCAATCAAGGCTGAGCGTAAAAACAATGGCCCCCAGTTTGCTCCACGTAAAATACCGCCGCCACAATCTGAGCTAATACCTAACATAACCGCTTTGTGAGGAGATTCGGGTAATTGTGTTAAAGAATCGCGCCACAAAACATCAACATTTTCGCTTTGCCCATACAATTTATTACGTAATGCCGCTTTACGCTCTTTCGCGGTATTAACTGTAAATACACCATCGCCAGGTGCACATAAACAGTGCTCTACTTTACGTTTAAACGCGTCAAATTGTGTGCTCATAATAAATCCTATACTTGTGTGTTTTATTCATGTGGTTTTGATTAGTTATGCAAAAACTAAAATTATCGACCTATTTGCAAATAACGTGTAATGCGCTCACTTATTGCTCAAGCATTATTTATGCGCTTATATAAAAGCCGTTAAAAAAAAGCTAAAATAAAACCGTAACCGTTTGTTATTAAATAACTAAAAACGCTTTAAACCACGTATTGATAAATTTAAATTATCACCATAATCAATACATATAGACTCTCAATAAACAAGTCAACCACCCGCCTTTTAACGAACTTTAAGCCTTTGATTTAATATTCAATGTGAATGAATAAAGCCATCATTTATAAGTATTTTTCAACATCGGACATACGTCCTGTACTTAGTTTACATTTGCCGTAATGATGCTAGATTGACAACAAATTTTTATAAAAAGGCTTAGTTATGGAAAAGGTATTTCACTTAGGATTATGTATTGACGATTTAAAAGGGGCTGAACTTGCTATTGTCCCTGGTGACCCAGATCGTGCTGCACGCATCTCTCAATTCCTAGACAACCCAACCTGCCTTGCTCAAACACGTGAGTTTCATGTTTATTTAGGCCAGTTAAATGGTCACTCTGTGGTGATTTGTTCAACCGGTATTGGCGGCCCTTCAACCTCTATTGCTGTAGAGGAGCTGGCACAGCTTGGCGTACGTACTTTCTTACGTATTGGTACTACTGGGGCAATTCAGCCACATATTAATGAAGGTGATATTTTAGTAAGCCAAGCGTCTGTGCGTTTAGATGGCGCAAGCCAACACTTTGCACCACTTAGCTACCCTGCAGTATCTGACTTTTTTGCCACTCAAGCTATGGTGCAAGCGTGTAAAAACCTAGATATCGACTTCCACATTGGTATTACTGCCTCAAGCGACACATTCTACCCAGGGCAAGAGCGTTACGATACGCATTCGGGTTATGTACCTAAGTCATTACAAGGTAGCTGTGAAGAGTGGCAAAACCTAGGCGTGATGAACTACGAAATGGAGTCTGCTACCTTATTTACCATGTGTGCAGCGCTAGGCCTTAAAGCGGCGTGTGTTGCCGGTGTATTGGTTAACCGTACTCGCCAAGAAATTCCAAATGTTGATCACGGTGAAATTGAGAAAAAATCAGTGGCTGTGGTATTAGAAGCTGCAAAAGTACTATTAGGCTAATGCCTTTTTAGCGCTTTAATAAAACGCATAAAGCACAGCAATTGCTGTGCTTTATTGTTTTTAGCTTAACCTGAACTCTGGTTACCTTAGCTTTGCGCTAATCACTTCTATTTCTGGCAAATTGCTAAAGCTTGCAAGTACCGCACGTGCTACTCCCCCTTGGTTTTCATGGCCTTGGGTTTCTAACAGTGTAATTGCTTTAATCGTTTTATCGTTAAAGCTAAGACCCGCTAAAAACAATTGACTAAGCGCACTTTGTAGTGGCGAAAGGCTTGGGCTGTAAGCCGCGTTTTCTGCGTAACTGCCGTAAAAGTCACCATTATTAAAGGTACTTATTTTAACTGCGCTAAAGTTGTTACTGTAAGGTACGTAGGCCATTAGCGCCATGGCTGCTAGTTTTTCATCAAGGGCTGTATCTGCAAATGTGTGTTGCTGCTGTTTTGGGTTAAACAGGCTAAAATCGTTGCCTAAATCAGTGGGGCCAAATGAATGCGGTAATAAATCAGCTAATTTAAAGTGCTGATCTGGTAGTAAAATATCAAACTCTTTTGCATCAGCCAGTTCGTTCATAAACTGCCTGCAATAGCCACATGGGGCATCGCTAATTGCTATTTTTAGTATTTTTTTTGCGCCATTTAACCACGCATTGTTAATCGCCGACTGCTCTGCATGCACGACTAAACTAAGCGCTTGGTGATCAAACTCTACATTCGCACCAAAATAAAAATTTATATCACCTTGCTCATCAAGTGCTTTAACAATCGCTCCCACATGAAAATGAGAAACAGGAGCCACCGAAAATTCAGACGCTAAAGGCACTAAACCTTGTAATAACGAATCATCAGATACATTAAGTTGCGCGCATAATTGGCTAATATCGTTAGGATGTAAAATACCGCGCTGGGCTTTTAATTGGCTGCGTAATGCTTGAGTTTGCGTAACGCTTAGTGAGATATGTGAATTTGTGAGTGCAGCGTCTTGTTGCACAGTAAAAGTTGCTGATGCCATAACATATTATAATTATTTAATGGCTAAGTAGTTTAAAAGGTTAGGCGCCTAAATGCCAGCAAAAAAAGGGAGCACACTGTGCTCCCCTGTTTTTTAGTTAAAGTAGACTAACCAGTATTACGCATACCTGCGGCAATACCAGTCATAGTGATCATTAATGCATTATCAATATCACCTTCACTTACTTTATCGCTTGAGCGCGAACGACGCAGCAGCTCAACTTGCAGTACATTAAGCGGATCGGTGTACGGATTACGCAGCGCAATCGACTCTTTTATCCATGGTTGATCTGCCAATAAGCTATTTTGTGGGCTAAGCGATTGCACTAAGCTAATTGCTTCTTCTAGTTCTTTACGTAACGAGGTACCCAGTGGTTTGTACATATCTTCCACCAGCGCGTTATCGTAATGCTCACTTAACCAGCTATCGGCTTTACTAAATACCATTTCTAGCATTTCAAGACGTGCTCTGAAAAATGGCCATTGCAGGCTCATTTCGTGCAGTGTTTCTATGCCGTATTTATCAAGTGCCGCTTTTAAGCCTGTTAATGCACCAAGCCATGCAGGTAACATTAAACGGTTTTGGCTCCATGCAAAAATCCATGGAATAGCACGTAAGCTCTCAACCCCACCATTTGGGTTACGTTTAGCAGGACGCGAGCCCAATGGTAATTTAGACAGCTCTAGCTCAGGCGTTGCCATTCTAAAGTAAGGAACAAAGTTTTCATCATGGCGAACCACATTACGGTAGTGATCGCACGACTGCTCGCTTATCAACTTCATCACTTCACGCCACTCTTGCTTAGGCTCTGGCGGTGGTAATAAGTTACTTTGCAGTACGGCACCCGCGTAAATATTTAAACTTTGCAGTGCTACATCGGGTAAACCAAACTTAAAGCGGATCATTTCGCCTTGCTCAGTTACTCGCAAGCCACCTTTTAATGAACCAGGCGGTTGTGAATGCAGTGCTTGTGCAGCAGGTGCCCCACCGCGCCCTACCGTACCACCACGACCATGGAATAAAACAAGTTCAATGCCGCGCTCATCGGCAAGCTGCACTAGTTTATCCATTGCTTCGTACTGTGCCCAGCCTGCGGCCATCATGCCGGCATCTTTAGCTGAATCAGAATAACCAATCATGACATTTTGGGTATTTTTAATATGCCCGCGGTACCATACGTTATCAAGCAACGTGGTAATTACATCGCTACCGGCGTTTAAATCGTCAAGCGTTTCAAACAAAGGCGCTACTGGTAAATTAAACTGACAGCCACTTTCTTTTAAAAGCAGTTGTACAGCTAAAATGTCAGAGGCGGTACGCGCCATTGAAATAATGTACAAGCCAAATGTTTTTTCATCTTGCTTAGCTATTACATCAAAGGTGTCGAGTACTTCTTGCACCTCTGGACTAGGTTGCCAGTTTTTAGGAATAAGCGGGCGGCGAGAATTAAGCTCGGTAAGCAAAAATGCTTGTTTGTCTTGCTCTTGCCATTGGTTGTAATCACCTAAGCCTAGGTGGCGTGTAAGCTCTGAAAACACATCGCTGTGGCGGTCTGAATCTTGGCGCACATCAAGTTTTGCCAAACGCAGGCCAAAGCTATTTATACGGTGCAGTAAATCAAGTAATAAACCATCGGCGACAACTTTCATGTTGCACTTTAATAAAGAGCGATAGCACACCTCTACTGGGTGCTTGATTTGATTTATATCAGTGATTAAGTCTTCTGAATCGCTGCGCTTATTCTTAATTTTTGCACCTAAATGTACCACTGTTTCAGAGACTTGGTTTTTAAGCTTTTTAAGTACAGCGCGATAAGGTTCAAAGTCTTGTCCTGCCAGCTCAATTAGCTCATCGCTTGCATCTGACATGCTCAGCTCTGCGCTTAGCGTGTCAATATCACGGCTGTATAAATCAAGCGCCATCCAACGACCATGATCAAGTACTTGCTGTGTTACCTGTGCGGTTACAAATGGGTTACCGTCACGGTCTCCGCCCATCCAAGAGGTAAACTCAATGGGGCTGTAATCAATCGGAAGCTCTAAACTTAAATGCTCTTTAACTTGATCTGAAAACTCACGTAAAAAGCGTGGCACAGCATGCCATAAGCTGTTTTCAATAACAGCGTATCCCCATTTAGCTTCATCAACTGGGCTTGGGCGAGAACGACGAATATCATCGGTGTGCCATGCTTGGCTGATAAGCTGAGCGATACGGTTTAAAATAGCTTCACGCTCTTGTGGTAAATTGTCTTTGCGCTCAAGCGAGGCTAGACAATCACTTAATTCTACGTGTTTATTAATGATGGTACGGCGCGTCACCTCGGTTGGGTGAGCGGTTAATACTAAGTTTATGTGGAGTTTTGAGAGTGTTTCGGCCAGATGATTACTATCTAATTGGCCTTCTTTTGCTTTTGCAGTTAACGTTTTTAATGTTTGAGTGAGAGGGTTTAGTTGGCAAAAACCAACATCATTAAAACGCGAAACAGTGTGGAACTGCTCTGCTACATTAGCTAAATTTAAAAAATGATTAAATGAACGGGCAACCGGTAAAAGCTCTTCATCACTAAGCGCATGTAGTACCTCAATTAGCGCTTGTCTGTCGTCTTCGTTACCACTGCGAGATGACTTTGATAAAGCACGAATTTCCTCTACTTTATCTAAAATCGCTTGGCCTTGGGCATCTTTAATAGTTTGTCCTAGTAGCTGCCCAAGTAAATTAACATTACCTCGCAAGGCGGCATATTGTTCACTCATTTCTCAGTCTCCTTTGTTTCATGGAATGCTATTAATATCATCATGAGCGCAGATTTAATAGATCCATTTGCAATGGTGAATCGTAATTAGCTATATGTAAATTATTAGAAAACGGCTTTTATGATCATTTTTTACGACGCCAGCTGCCCGCTTTGCAATACCGAAATGCAGCACCTTAAAGATGCTGATACTAAACATAAAATTGTTTTAGTAGACCTTAATAGCCACGATTTTAGCGCACGTTATCCAAGTGTTAATAAAAACAAGGCCATGGCTATATTGCATGCACAGTTACCAACTGGCGAGATGATTTACGGCTTAGATGTTACCTATCAAGCGTGGAAAACAGTAGGCAAATACCGCTGGTTGAAAATTTTTCGCTTGCCAATAATTCGCTACTTCGCTGATGCCGCCTATATGTTTTTTGCAAAACACAGACAAAAAATAAGCCGTTTGCTCATGCCAAACGCCTCCTGTTTAAACGGCCAATGCACTGTTAATACAAAGGACAAACAATGAAAACAATTGTTTTATTTGGTGCCAGCAGCGCTATAGCACAAGCTTATATTGAGCTCCTACAAATAAATGCCCCCACAGTGCAAGTTATATGTGTTAGCTCAAAAAAGGCAGATACAAATAGTAATATTGTTTACCTAAAGAGCGATTACACAGCGCAAAGCTTAGCCAAGGTTACAACTTACTTAAAAGAGCAAAATGCCGATATTCAACAAGTTGTTGTGTTTAATGGCACATTACACAATAAAAACCACATGCCAGAAAAAAAGCTAGAAGAGCTAAACTCAGACTATTTTAATGAATTATTTAATTCCAACACACTCACTCCCTTACTGTGCTTACAAAGCATTTTACCGCTGTTAACACATAAAACGCAGTGCACTATAACGGCGCTCAGTGCGCGTGTGGGCAGTATTAACGATAATAAATTAGGCGGTTGGTATACATACCGCGCATCTAAAGCGGCCTTAAACATGCTATTTAAAACCGCAGCGGTAGAACTGGCGCGCCGAGCTAAAAATACTAAACTGGTGTTATTTCATCCGGGCACTACCGATACTGCGCTTTCAAAACCATTTCAAAAAAACGTACCTGCGGATAAGCTTTTTAGCGCTGAATTTGTAGCTAAACAGCTTTTTACACTTACGTTTAATAACCCTCATTTAGAACTTAACGGTGAGCCCGCCTATTTAGATTGGCAAGGCGAAGCCATACCCTGGTAAGGACCTTTAATGCATTTTACTAAAGAGCGCATAAACGCACTTGAAAAACACACTCGTACTCATTTAATTAATTCACTTTCGGGTTTTAAAAGCGCCAACTTAATTGGCACGCAAGACAAGCAAGGCAATACAAATGTAGCTATTGTTAGCTCGGTTATTCATTTAGGGGCTCACCCGCCATTGGTTGGCATGATAATGCGTCCTAATAGCGTGCCTCGCCATACGTTCGAAAACATCATAGAAACCGGCTGTTACACCATTAACCAAGTTAATAAGGCCATATATAAGCAAGCTCATCAAACATCAGCTCGCTACGATAAGGGCGAGTCAGAATTTGACGCGACAGGTTTAACGCCAGAATACCTAAATGAATTTACAGCACCTTTTGTGCAAGAGTCGCGATTAAAATACTCTGTAAAATACGTTGAGCACCAACACTTAGCCGTTAATGGCACTGAGCTGGTTATAGGTGAAATTACCGATGTGTATTTAGATGAAGCGGCGCTACAAAGTGATGGCTTTTTAGATTTACAAGCCATTGAAACAGTGGCTGTAACAGGGCTTGATAGCTACCACACTAGCAATAAATTATCGCGTTTACCTTACGCTAAAAAACCTTAGTATGCATGTTGTCGCATAATATTGAATTATGCTTTTACATTAAACACAATGCCTAACACCAATCTGCTTATTGGGCCTTTTTAACATTTTAGTGAAATTTAATTTGTTAAATTGCTCAAGTATTTATGCAGCTTGGTATTGAAACCAAGGAGACTTTTATGGCCACACTAGGCGTTGGTACACACACAAGCGAGCAAGCATTAGCGGGATTGAGCAACATGACCGCCAATGTAACCCCTATTCAAGCAGATGAATATTTACAGCGCATTGCAAAAGCACAAGCTTATATGCAAGCAAATAATATAGATGCAATTTATTTAAATGCAGGTACAAACCTTACTTATTTTACAGGCATGAAATGGTATGCAAGTGAGCGCATGGTTGGCGCCATTTTACCCGCTATAGGCGATGTACAATACATAGCCCCTTATTTTGAAATTGGCACCCTAAACGGCTTTAAAGTGATTGAAGGCCCCATTCATGGCTGGCAAGAACACGAAAGTCCATATGCGCTATTTGTAAGTGTACTCAAGCAGCTCAACATTAATGACAATGCCACAATAGGCATTGATGAAAGTGCACAGTTTTTTATATTTGATGGTATTAACAAAGCGCAAAAAGGCTTAAATATAGTTAATGCACAAAGCGTTACTGCTCATTGCCGCATGCATAAGTCGGTAAACGAATTAGCGCTCATGCAATGCGCAATGGACATGACTTTAGCTGTACATCAAGCAACTGCAAGCATGCTATATGAAGGTATTACCACCACAGAGGTAGAAGCCTTTATTAAAAAAGCGCATCAAAAGGTAGGTGCCCCCGGTAACTATTTTTGCATTGTATTGTTTGGTGTGGCGACTTCATTTCCACATGGCGTTAAAGATGCGCAAGTGCTTAAAAAAGGCGATATGGTATTAATAGATACCGGTTGCAAAGTGCATGATTACCTTTCAGATATAACCCGCACCTATGTATTTGGTGAGCCAACAGTGCGCCAGCGCATGTTTTGGGATCATGAAAAAGCAGCGCAACTCGCCGCCTTTAGTGCTGCAAAAATTGGCGCTACGTGTGAAGCAGTTGACGCAGGCGCTCGTCACTATTTAGCGGCTCACGGTTTAGGCCCACAGTACGAAACACCGGGCTGCCCGCATCGTACGGGCCATGGTATTGGCTTAGATATTCACGAATGGCCTTATTTAGTCGGTGGAGACAAAACCCCACTTGCACCTGGCATGTGTTTTAGTAACGAGCCAATGCTAGTTATACCTGATGAATTTGGCGTACGTTTGGAGGATCACTTTTATATGACCGACAACGGCCCACATTGGTTTACACAACCAAGTTATAGTATTGACGACCCGTTTGGGCTTAACGCTTAAACCCTTTAAAAAAGAGCAGCAATTAGCTGCTCTTTTTAGTTTGAGGATTGATAATGCATACTTCATCCCAATATCGTTTGTTATACAAAAGCAATCCGCAAAAGGATGAATATGAAAAACTTTAAAATTGATATCGTGTCAGACGTAATGTGCCCATGGTGCGTAATAGGTTACAAAAACCTAGAAACAGCGCTTGGCCAACTTAAAGACGAGATGAGTGCAGATATTACGTGGCATCCTTTTGAGTTAAACCCTGACATGCCGCTTGAAGGTCAAAACTTAAACGAGCATCTAATGCAAAAATACAACCTAAGCGAAGAGCAAGGCGATGAAAATCGTAAAAACATGTTCGAAGCAGGTCAGCGTGCCGGGTTTACCTTTAATTTTGATGGTGAGCGCATCATGATCAACAGCTTTGATTTACACCGCCTACTTACTTGGGCGCGTGAAGAAGATAAGCAAACCGAATTAAAGCTTGCCATGTTTGAAGCACACTTCACCGATTTAAAATACTTAAATCAAGAAGACGCACTGCTTGATGTAGTAGAAAGTGTTGGCCTTGATAAAGAACAGGCGCGTAGTATTTTACACTCAGATAAATACGTTCAAACAGTACGCCAAGAGCAAGACCGCTTTAAGCAACTCGGTATTACCTCAGTCCCTACATTTATTATCAACGATAAATACGCAATCAGTGGCGGACAACCGAGTGAGTCGTTTATTCAAGCACTAAAACAAATTAGTGAAGAAGAAGCCAAGCAAGACGCTTAGCAAGTAAGCTGCTGTTTAACATATATAAGGCTGCGCAATGCAGTCTTATATGATTATTAAGGGTGCAGTGTAACTTAACTGTCTACGTCAGCCGATATTTCTATAAGCTTTTAACAAAAACCCTCTGCTACTCAAGCCTTACCCTCTGCACTTTTATAAAAGTGCTGGCACTATACGTGCATTGTCTATTTTGTGTTCTTAATGAGTGTGCTGCGCGCTATTTTATATCAAATGCCACGTAAATATTACAAGGTGCCATTAACTTCTTTCATACCGCCATTCACTCACTATTACTTAAGGGCTAACGAGTAACTAAATACGCATAAGGAGCAAGCATGGCTAAGTCAGCAACATTATACAGAATGGTAACTAATGAGCATATTTGCCCATTTGGACTCAAATCAAAAGATTTACTTAAGCGAAAGGGCTATAAGGTAGATGATAAGCCGCTGACTTCGCGCGAAGAAACCGATGCATTTCAACAAAAGTACAATGTTGATACCACACCACAAACATTTATCGATAACGAACGCATTGGCGGGTATGACGACCTGCGCGCTTACTTTAATAAATCGGAGCCTGGTCAACAAGGTACTACTTATACTCCCGTAACGGCCATTTTTGCTGTTACCTTATTGCTTGCCTTTGCATTTAGCTACTCGACTGGCTTTGCACTTTTTTCTATGCATACAGTTATGCTGTTTGTCGCGTTAACAATGGGCGTACTGGCTATTCAAAAATTACGCGACTTATACAGCTTTAGTAATTCTTTTATAACCTATGATTTATTTGCGATGAAAGTAGTGAGATATGCTTATGTGTATCCATTTTTAGAAGCATTTGTAAGTATTGGCATGATTGCAGGGCTTTCAGCTTATATTGTTGCACCAATTTCTTTATTTATTGGGGGTGTTGGCGCCGTGTCGGTGATTAAGGCTGTTTACATAGACAAACGCGAGCTTAAATGTGCCTGTGTTGGCGGAGATAGTAATGTACCGCTGGGATTTGTCTCTCTGACCGAAAACCTGTTTATGATTGCTGCGGGTATCTGGATGTTTGTTAAATAAAAAAACTGAATACTAAAAAGGCTGCAGTGTGCAGCCTTTTTACTATTTTTCAGCGAGCTTATTAAGTACGATAAAGCACTTTAATTACATGCCAGCCAAATTTAGTTTTAACTAAATGTGGCTCTAAAATTGCGCCATTAAAGGCTATTTTGTCAAACTGCGGAACCATTTGCCCGCGTCTAAATTCGCCAAGGTCACCGCCTTTTTTACCTGATGGGCACGACGAGTATTTTTTAGCTAAGGTTTGAAATTTGGCACCTTTACCTAATTGCTTAATAATGTCTTCTGCTATTTCTTTGTGTTTAACCAATATGTGGAGTGCGTGCGCTGTACTTGCCATTTCAAAGCCCTGATAATTTAAAACGCGGCGATTTTAGCACAGCCACCTAAACCTAGCATCTACTTATAGCTAAGTTAACTTAGCCAATTATAAATAATGTTTTGCGTCCTCTGGGTTGGGTATTCTGCAATACTGATATTTGCCAAATAAGGTATACCGGTTTAAAGCAATTTTATCGTATAGCCAATTATTAAAGGTGTTGGGTAAAACACTAAATACAGTGGCTAGTTTGTAGGGGTAACCTAGCTGCTTAACCACTTCAAAAAAAGCATGGCTTTGCGTGTACGCTTTGCCGTTTTGTAGGTAAACCAGTGAAGCGTATTGTGTGGTTGAAAAACCAAAGTGAGTTAATAACAGTGCACCTTTTGGGGATTGCACGCTGCACAGTTTTAAAAATGGCAGTGGCATCATTACTAGGGCCTGTTGACCTTTCAGGATTAAAATTTGTTCAATCTAGGGGCCATTTAATCGCGGCGCGAGGTTTGTAACCTAGTGGGCTAAGTAAAAACCGAGCAACAAAGAGTAAATGACCCCTAGGCAGAACCCCTTCGGGCAGCGCCTGTTTGGCATTTATGCTACGTTATCGCCTATTTATGGGGAACAACCACACTACATAGGCTCTGTCTTGCCTAATTACCAAACAGGCTGCTGCAAATTTAACCTCGAAAGATAAACAGGCCCTAATTATAAAATTACACCACGCACTACATAATTTGCACTGTGCATCGAATAATATAATTTTTTGATTACGCATTAATGTAGCCGCATCATCACTCATTTTATACCCCTTAAGCAGTTACTGCTGAACCGGCTTTTTTTGTAACTTACGCTGCAATGTGCGCCTATGCATATTGAGTTGCCGCGCAGTGGCCGACACATTACCGTTATTACTATGTAGCACTTGCTGAATATGCTCCCACTCTAAACGCTCTGGTGACATAACGGGTGTGGCAACATCACTAACATTTTGTGTATTTAAATCTGCGTTTAGGGCCTTTAATAGCGTGGCCATATCAACGGGTTTAGTAAGGTAGTCGTTAGCGCCTAAACGCATGGCCTCTACAGCGGTGGCTATGCTTGCAAACCCTGTTAATAATACAATATACGCCTGCGGTAATAAGCTGCGAAGTGGCTTAATTAAGGCAAGGCCGTTATCGTCACCTAGTTTCATATCAAGCAAAATAAAATCTGGTAAGTGTTTATGTGCACTGAGTAATGCATCACTTTGGTTATGCGCAACTTCACAACTAAAGCCTTGCTTTGTTAAACGCCGAGCAAGTGTACTGGCAAGGTTTATATCGTCTTCAATTATCAGTAATTTCATGTAAGTGGTTGCTCATTATTTGCTATGGCTAATTTTACTTTAGCCACTGCCCCGCCACCAGCATGATTATACAAAGTTAACGAGCCGTTTAGTCGCTCAAACGTTACATTAGAAAGTAAAACCGCAAGCCCCATACCTTGGCTGCTAGGCATAAGTTGCCCGCCAAGCTCTGTTAATTGTGATTGGCTAAAACCGCTACCAAAATCACGAATTAGCAAATATATACTTTCACTGTGTTGATTATCTTGCTGCCAGCTTAGCTCCAACTGGGTTTGGTTATTTTTTTGATTAGCAATGCATGCATTTTGTAGCAAATTAAGTATGGCGGGCAATAGCATTGCATCACTTTTTAAGGTGACTGCTATTGGCTCACTTAACCAATTAATGTGCTGATCAGGGTATTGCAGTAATAATGTATCGATGATCTGCGTTTGTAGCTGCTTTACTGTAATGTGCTCGGTGGTATTTTTATTGCGAAGCTGAGCAGAGAGCTTTCTAAAGTCATTTAATTGCCTAGCACATTGCTTAAGCGGCGTTTGCATTTGCACAACGACAGGGTTATTTGGCTGATCTTCTAAAAGCTCTTCAAATAGTAATTGTAAGTTAGCGATAGGACTGGCTAGTTGATGGGTTATTTGCGCAGCTGCGCCATCTAGGGTTACCAGTTGCTCGTTGCGCAATTGCTGCTCGCGAGCTTTAGCTATTGTGCGCTCTCGCTCCTTTAATGCTCTACTCATAGCGCCAATAACCAAAGCGATAACGCTTGCACTTAAAACAAAGTTAACCCACATGCCTATAAAATGCCCGCTCATATTCATTTGATGCATACTGTGATCGGGCATTCTAATTAATAAAAAGCTATAGGCGGCAATAGCAAGAACCGCTATATAAGCGAGTCCTTTTTCACGAAGGGTGACCGCTGCAATCATGATAGGTAGTAATAATAGCGATACAAACGCATTGGTTGCGCCGCCACTTAATGAGAGCAAAATAGTTAAAAACAGGACATCCGCAGTGAGCTGCATTAACATCCCTATAGGGCGCGCTTGGCTAACATTTCGATAGGCGAATACGCTTACTAATTGAAATATCGCCTCTATAGCTATTACCACTAATAAAGGGAGTAACGCTATTTGGTGTTCTAATAAAAAATACACGCTCAGTACAGCAATTAACTGCACAGCAATAGCAGCACTTCGCAGCATTAAAAGGCGGCTAATGGTCGGGTCGGTTTGCATAAACAAGGTGTGATGTACCTATAAAATTTAATACGTTAAAAAAGTTAATCTTCATCCATTGATATAGTAAACAGCGCGCACGGGGTCCCTTGATGAAACACCATTTTCCATTGTTCATTACTTTTACGCCAAAGCGACATACGTAAGGAGTAATTAAACTCACTTCGGGCTGAGCGCCTATAAGCCGCTTGGTAACTAATTTGCGCGACATCATCGCTAAGCATTCGCCCTTTAAAGTGCTGATTATAAAACTGCGGAACAACCTCGGTAGGTAAACGTGTGAGTACGTGCTGCTTATCAAATACGGTGCCATTAGCTGCAATTTCAATAAATTCATCATCAAGTAAGGCATTTAATGCATGGCTTGATTGACGAACATCGGGGTCGAGCAACTGTCGTTCGGCCTCAATCAACTGATTAAACAACGACACTTTTATTTTATTGCTCATGGGCTTCCTTATTATGTATGCAATTGCCACGTGTTTGTGTTTATACGTTAAACGGGCAGTAATTAATAATATCGGCTTACTTTAATTCACTCAAGCTAACGGCTTGAACGCAGTGCCATAAACGCAAGCCACTTACGTTTAAGTGAAGCTGCAAAATCATGCACTATTCAATTATATGCTGTTTAACACATCGCTACGTATAGTTTTAATACTTGCTTACTCTTTAAACAAGCTTTACGTTAAATTGCCCACAATTACTATTATTTACGAGACAAAACAGGTTAATAACTTCTCTTAAAGGGCAATTTTTGATATAACTCACCCATTAGCAATACACGTCAGACCACCTTTTTAAGAGAACACACTATGGCCTACGCACATATTACTGGTTGGGGTAAATGTATTCCACCAGCAAGCATTAGCAACGATGAAATTAGCGAAATAGTTGATACCAACGATGAGTGGATCACCACACGTACTGGTATTAAATCTCGTAGGGTTAGCCATGTTAGCACTGCAGAACTTGCAACCGTTGCCGCAAAGCACGCCATCGATTGTGCAGGGATTGACGCAAAAGATATCGATTTAGTTATTTTAGCGACTTGTACCCCTTCTACTGTGGTGGCCAATACCGCCTCTTTAATACAAAAAAACATTGGTGCGACCGGCGCTGCAGCTATGGATACCAATGCTGCGTGTTCTGGTTTTTTATATGCTCTCCAGGCAGCTACCGCTCAAATTCAGGCGGGTATGATTAAAAAGGCCGTGGTTATTGCTGCAGAGCGCATGACCTGGTATGTAAACTGGGCACGCCGTGACAGCGCTGTATTATTTGGTGATGGCGCAGGCGCAGTAGTACTAGAAGCCGCAGACACACCCGCAGGCCTGCTAGGTACTAAAACCGGTTGCGACAGCGAAGACAGAGACATTTTGCATATCACCAACTTTGGTAGTGATTTAAATAAATATGAGCCAATTGGCCCATCAGACTTACTATTTGAAGGCCGTGAAATATTCAAACGTGCCGTTAAAGGTATGAGCGAAGCGTGTGATGATGTATTAACGCAAGCCAACCTAAGCCTTGATGACATTAACGTATTAGTGCCACACCAAGCTAATTTACGTATTATTCAAGCAATTCAGCATCGTTTAAAAGTGCCGGATGAAAAAGTAATGGTAAACATTGCTGACTACGGTAATACCTCAGCCGCGACGATTGCTATTGCGTTATGCGAAGCCGTAGAGCAAGGCTTAATTAAGCCGCATTCAAATATTATGTCGGCAGCGTTTGGCGCAGGTTTAACGTGGGCAGCAAGCTATATAAAATGGGGCGAGCGTGTAACGCCGATTAAAGTAAGTGATGCAACTTTGCCACCGTGTGAGCTAACCGGCCTTGAGCTTGTAGCCCCCGCAGTTAAAGCCTGCAAAGACGCTGAGCCTAGCTAAACGTTTTTAAAGCACATAAAAATTAAACGCACTTTTTAGTGCGTTTTTGTTTTTAGGAGAACAAACTCATGGAGCTAACTACATGGAACTAACTACATGGAACTATTAGGCATTCATCATGCTGCTGTTATTTGCAGTGACTACGCCCGCTCTAAGCACTTTTATAGTAACGTACTTAAACTTAAAGTTATTAACGAGCATTTTAGGGCCGCGCGTAATTCGTATAAATTAGATTTAGCGATGCCTGATGGCAGCCAAATAGAGTTATTTTCGTTTGATGGAGCACCTGTAAGACCAAGCTACCCAGAAGCGCAAGGCTTGAGGCATTTAGCATTTAAAGTTAAAAACGTTGCCCAAGCTAAGCAGTATTTAGAGTCACAAAATATAATAGTGGAAGAGATAAGAGTGGATGAAATAACCGGCAAAAAATTCACCTTTTTTGCCGATCCAGATAACTTACCGCTTGAGTTATACGAGGTATAACCCTCGTATAACAAGGTTTATTTAAAGCGGCTTTGCAAGTAATTAAATACCGCACGAATACCTAACGCTTCGCCGCCAGTTGGGCGACCAGGTAATGCACGTAAATTCCACGCCATTACATCAAAATGTACCCAGGGTGTGGTTGGCTCTACAAACTCTTTTAAATAAAGCGCCGCGGTAATTGCACCACCAAATGGTGTGCTGGCACAGTTTGCCATATCGGCTACATCGCTCTTTAAAAAGCTTTTGTACTGATCAAATAAAGGCAATTGCCATACTGGGTCGCTTACATCCATACCGGCATCAATAATACCATTTGCTACATCGCGCTCTGTTGAGAAAAAGCCCGGCAGCTCAGTACCTAAAGCAACACGACAAGCACCGGTAAGGGTCGCAAAGTCAATAATTAGCTCAGGGTTATCGTTTTGTGCCTCGCTAAGCGCATCACACAATACTAAACGCCCTTCTGCGTCGGTATTGTCTATTTCTACCATAATGCCTTTACGCGTTTTAATTACATCACCTGGGCGAAATGCATTTCGCGATACCGCATTTTCAACCGCAGGCACTAAAACACGCAGTCTAATTGGTAAATTAGCCGCCATAATTAGCTGCGCTAAAGCAATAACATGCGCGGCCCCGCCCATGTCTTTTTTCATGTTACGCATGCCCGAGCTTGGTTTTAAATCAAGCCCGCCAGAGTCAAAACATACCCCTTTACCGACTAAGGTAATAAGTGGTGCGTTTTCATCGCCCCATTTTAAATCAAGTAAACGCGGTTTATTTTCGCTCGCGCGCCCGACCATGTGTATTGTTGGGTAATTTTGCTCAAGTAGCTCATCGCCAATCCACTGGGTAAATTCACCGTTGTAATTATTGGCTAAATCTTCCATTACTTGCGATAAATGCTGCGGCATCATATCTACCGCAGGTGTGTTTACTAAATCACGCGCTAAATAAATGGCATCGGCTTGTTGCTTAATACGCTGATACAGCGCTTCATCGGCAATGGCTAATTGTGCTTTGGCAGTTGGTTTTTCTTTATATTCACTAAATTCATAGCCGCCTAACACAAAACCAAGCGCGACTTGCTCTATAAAGGCATCATCGCCTTGAATTTGATACGTGCCCAGCGGTAATTTATTGGCAAGCTCGCCTGCGGCCCAAAAATCATTTTGGCTTTGTAATAAACAATAAACGTGGCTTAGCTCACCGGTTTGCGCGTCAGGCACAAGCGCTAAACCTTGCTTTTCAAAGCCGCTATTTGTTAACCATGTTTGGATAAAAGCCGGTTGTTGTGATTGCCAGTCAGTTAACTCGTTTTTAAGAATAAAAGATAAAGGAATACCAGAAGAAGTATGACGAAGTAATGCACTCATTGAAAAGCTCATATAATAAAAAATGGTAGCTCAAAGCATACCAATAAGACCGGCTAAAAGGTATAGCTAATTTTAGCCAGATTTATTCTTTATTAGGCGCTTTAGTGTGTTGTTTTAAATCCTCTTTAACTATTTCGGCGTCTAGCTCTTTAACTGGTTTATTAATGTTAAACGAGCTGGGCAATACATCTACACCTACCATTCTGCCTAGCTTTACAACCAATGGAATAGTAATAGGGGCAAACGGCAGTACGGCAAATACACCTAAGCCAAGCCCTTTTAAAATATCTACAAACTGCTCATTAGCACGCTTTAACTCTTCTTTGCTGGTTTGCCCTTGCGTGTAACGCCTATAAATGGTGAGCATTTCTATGGTTTCTTGCCTTTCTTGCGCAAGAGCAATTTTTAGCGCCACCATTGCACGACGAAAGCGAAGCTGTTGGCGCTTTTTACTAATTTTAACTACCCGCCAAGGCGCACGGTGAATAACTTTATATAATCGCATACCCTTTATTTTCACACATAAAGGGTTTTACACAAGAATAATTTACTTAATACGCCCTATACTTTACTCTTTTGCACCATAACAGTGCTCACAAGCTCATTTTTATGCAAAACAAACAAATAATAGTACTCCTCAAACCCCAAAAACCACAGCCTGATGAATGCTGCGGCGGAGGTAGCTGTAGCCCTTGCGTGTGGGACGAATACAGACAAAAATATCGTGACTGGCAAGCGCAAAACACACCACCTGCCTCACAAAAAGAAACAAGTTGATAACATCCACCCACCCACTTCGCGCATTAAATCTTCGAAAAAGCGATAAAACCGCACTTTATTAGTTCAAATTAGTTACATACTGCACCATTGTTGCAAATATATTTTATTTTGAACTTTTTGTTATTAAAGAGTTAATTATTAATTGCCCTGAAAGTTTTTTATGTATAGTCTGTACATAGGACTTCACATGAGGTGGGCTTTTAGCTTTAAGAAGTCGAGTAGGTTGACTCTTTATCCCCATGTGAATACGTCCAAAATTATAAATAAGTAATGTTAATTACTGCATTACGTACAAAATATATTCTAACTGGGGAAAATTAGAATGAAACTTAAAAGCAACGCGCTAAATCAAGCAATTAAATTTGCATTAGCAACAACAACCACCGCAGGTTTGTTTATTTCAGGTTCTGCTGTTGCAGCAGAAGAAAGTGAAACTAAAGTTAATAAAAACGTTGAAAAAATTGCCGTAGTGGGTACTCGCTCAGCGCCACGCTCTATTGGTGATTCACCGGTTCCTATTGATATTATTGGCGGTGAAGAGCTAGAAAAGTCTGGTAACACAGACATGCTAGAGCTACTTAAAGGCTCTGTTCCTTCTTTTAATGTTCACCAAAACCCAATCAGTGATGCTGCATCACTAGTACGCCCAGCTAACTTACGTGGCTTACCTTCAGACAGCACATTAATCCTTTTAAACGGTAAACGCCGTCACCGTGCTTCTGTTATTGCATTTTTAGGTGGTGGTATTAACGATGGTGCACAAGGCGCTGATATTTCAGTTATTCCTAGCATTGCACTTAAGCAAGTAGAAGTACTACGTGATGGCGCAGCAGCACAATACGGCTCAGATGCAATCGCAGGTGTAATGAACTTCCAACTTAAAGATGCCTCTGAAGGCGGTAAATTTGAAGTACGCCATGGTCAATACTACGAAGGCGACGGTGATACAACACAGATATCGGGTAACGTAGGCCTACCATTTACAGACAACGGTTTTGCTAACTTAAGTTTTCAATATAAAACAGCAGATGCAACAAGTCGCTCAGAGCAACGCCCTGATGCAGCCGCACTTTCTGCTGCAGGTGTACCAGAAGTGTCTTCGCTTGCGCAAGTTTGGGGTGCCCCAGAGGTTGATGACGACATTTCAATTTTTGGTAACTTTGGTTTAGAACTAACAAACGACTCAGAATTTTATATGTTTGGTAACTACTCTGAGCGTGACGTACGTGGTGGTTTTTACTACCGTAACCCGCATACTCGCCCAGGTGTATACTCAAATGACGGCGGTGAAACACTACTTGTTGCCGATTTAACAGAAGACATGAGCGGTAACTGTCCAACTATCGCAATTGATGACAACGTACTAGATAACCCAGACTACATTAGCGGTGTTGCTAATAACCCTGATTGTTTTGCATTTAACGAAACCATTCCTGGTGGTTTTACACCTAACTTTGGTGGCAACATCACAGATACCTCTTTAACTATTGGTACAAAGGGTATGTTTACGGGTGGTTTCCTTAAAGATGCATTTTACGATTTAAGTGGTACGGTGGGTTTAAACGAATCTCGCTACTTTATTTACGACACGGTTAATGCGTCGTTAGGTGCAGACAGCCCACGTGATTTTAGCCCAGGTAAATATGAGCAACTAGAGAAAAACTTTAACTTTGACCTTTCTAAAGGCTTTGATTTTGACCTAGCGTACGATGTAAATATTGCCGGTGGTTTAGAATGGCACGAAGAAACATTTACTGTAATTTCGGGTGATGAAGCATCATTCACTGCAGGTCCTTTAACAGAGCAAGGTTTTGGTATTGGCTCTAATGGTTTCCCTGGTTTCAAACCTTCTGATGCAGGCGAATATACACGCCGTAACTACGCAGCTTATGTAGATATTGAAGCACCATTTACAGAAGAATTCTTAATGGGCCTTGCGGTACGTTTTGAAGATTACGACAGCTTTGGTACAACAACAAACTACAAAGTAATGGCGCAGTACCACGTAACTGAAGATCTAAATATTCGTGGCTCAGTAAGCACAGGTTTCCGTGCCCCTACTGTTGGCCAAGCTAACGTAAGTAACGTACAAACCAACTTAAGTGATGGTGTATTACAAGATTCTGCATTATTACCACCAACAAACCCAATTGCAGTGCAATTAGGTGGTACAGAGCTTGAGCCAGAAGAATCGCAAAGCTACACACTAGGTGCGGTTTACACTATTGGGGATTTATTTGTAACACTTGATTACTACAACATTGAAGTTGATGACCGTATCAGCCAATCTGAAAAAATTGTACTTAGCCAAGATGATAAAGACACGTTAGAAGCAGCAGGCGTACCAAATGCGCAAAGCTATGCACAAGTAAGCTTTTTCACAAATGACTTTGATACAACAACGCAAGGTATTGACTTAGTAGCAAACTACACAGCTGACATGCTAGGCGGAAGCTCTACATTTAGCCTTGCTTACAACTGGAATGAAACTGAGGTAACTAAGTTCAGCGACATTACCGGTGAGTTTAAAGTTAAGCGTTTAGAAGAAGATTTACCTAACCACCGTGCAACGCTTACTTGGGCACAGCAGTGGGAATCTTTTTCAATGTTTACCCGTGCTAATTACTACGGCGAATACCAAGGTGTTCACGTAGATTACGATGCAACAGCAAAAACAGCTGATGCAGCCGTGACCATTGACGCTGAAATAACGTACTTCTTAAATGAGTCTATTAGCTTCTCGGTAGGTGCACAAAACATCTTCGACCAAGACGCTGAAAAACTTGATTTTGAAGACCGTACGGGTATCCCTAACAATAACTGGGGTGGCCAATACTACGAAACGTCTCCATACGGTATTAACGGTGGCTTCTACTACGCGAAAGCAACCTATACTTTCTAATATTTTTTCATGATAAACCAAGGCGAAATGTTAAGACATTTCGCCTTTTTTATTTTATATTAATTAAAAAACAATAATGCCTCATCATGCTAATTAAAAAAGCCAATCAATTATTACAAGAAAATAAACTTAAAGAAGCCGAGTTTCATTTTAAAGCAATTTTAAATAGTAACCCGCAAAGCGGCGAAGCATTATTTGGTTTAGGCAGGATAGCACTTAGGTTAGAGCGCTTTGATGCAGCGGTATACTTATTACAAAAAGCATGCGAACGTTTACCCCATATGCTTGAGCCACTGCACGCCCTTGCCGATGCATTTAACGGTGTTAATTCCCCTAATGATGCGCTTAAAGTACTCGAATATGCTAAAAGCCTCGCAAGCCATAACCCAGAGCCTCATTATTATTTAGCTCAGCATTATTTAAGCTACGGCGAATTAGACAAAGCACACACCACATTTGCGCATGCGCTAAGTATGGGGCTATACCCCGTAACTGCCTATATTTTATTTGAACTAGTACAATTAGGCCGTTTCAATAAAGAACATAATTATGTGAGCAACCTGCACCACTTTTTAACGCAAACGAATAACGTGCGTTTAAAAATGGTGTGTTACTACGCGTTAGGTAAAAGCTACGACAAACTAGAAGATACAGAGCAAGCATTTAACTACTATGTGCTTGCCAACAAACTTCAAAAAAAGCTTACTCACTTTAAAACCAGTGACTTAGTGCCTTTTTATGAAACAATCATAACGCATAATACACAACAGCTAATTGCATCTGCCGATCACACTTTTACCGGCACTATTACGCCCGTGTTTATTATTGGTATGCCCCGCAGCGGCTCAACCTTACTTGAGCAAATGATGGCCAGCCACTCACAGTTTGCCACATTAGGTGAAAACACCAGTATTGCTAACCAAGTGGTGGCATTTATAGAGCAGCAAACGCAAACCCCTTACCCGCAATGCTTAAGCGCACTTAGTAACGATTTAATCGCAAAAGCTCGCAATATTTATATTGAAGAATTAAAAAAAGCACAGCCTATACGCCCTTTCATTATTAATAAGCTACCGAGTAACTATCAGTCTATTGGCTTAATTTACTTGCTGTTCCCTAATGCTAAATTTATTAATTTAAGTAGAGATTTTAATGCCACTGCTTTTTCGGTGTTTAGTAACTATTTTGCCGAAAATGAGCCGTACTTTTGTGATTTAAAAGAATTTAAACTTTACCATGCGTTGTATGCAAAATTAATGGATCATTGGCGCAGCCTGCCCTCATTACCGCTATACGATATTCATTATGAGCAAATAGTTGCCGAGCCCGAGTCGCAGCTAAGTGCTTTATTTTCGTTTTTAGGGTGTGAGTATGAACCGCAATGCTTAGCATTTTATAAGCGTAAGGCTGCTGTTAGCACATTAAGCAAACAAGCCATTAGGCAGCCAATTAATACACAGGCACTTGCGCATTGGGAGCGCTATAAAACACCGCTTTTAAAACAATTTGAATGAGCCTAATTGCCTAACTGTGTTCGTTAAACCAGCTTACAACATCTTTAAATTGTTCATCCCGTGCCTGAGGGTGAGTAAGCATATTAATATGATCGTAATCCACACTATGACCATGGCGCTTGCCATAAATTTTAAGGGTTTGTTTTCCAGGTCCGGACTCTGCCATAAACTTTTTAATATCAATAGGCTGCGCAAGAGCCTTATCGTTTACAGCGCCAATATGTAGTGTAGGCGGCACCTGCACTTTAGCTAAGGCTTTTGCATAGTCAAAACCATCATCGCTATCTATCCATGGCCTTTTTTTAGCCCACTGCATGCTTTGATAATGCGACTTTTGCGATTCGTTATCGCTGCCCCACTTATAGCCTTTAGCGTTTAAGTATCCCTGTTTTTTAGCCAATATGGGCGCCATAAAGTACCAAATTACATTTGCTTGTAGTAACTTTTTAGGGTGATTGTTAAACAAAGAGCGTTTAGAGCCAAAATAAGCACACGCTTTAACCTCTTTTAAATACTCAGGAAAACGTGCAAAAACGCTATTCATTAAAACGCCTCCCCAAGAGTGAGCAACCCAATAGTCTGGCTTTTTACCCTCAAATTGTTCAATGTAATTAATAAAGGCGGGGATATCTTCTACTATTGCCTCTGTTTGACCATATTTAGCCTGTGGCGAAATAAGCGGCTTGCTCTCTCCACGCCCGCGCAGGTCTGCTACATAACAGCAGTAGCCTTGCTCAGCCAAATAAGGGGCTAACCCTTTATTGCTATGAGTATAAAAAATTTTGCCATTTTCTACTGCGCCGTGCATAAAAAAAACCACGGGGCCCGCTTGCTTGTCGTTTGCTATACGGCGTAAATGTAGCGTTTGCTGATTGCCTAGTTGAACAAAATGTGAGTGCTGTGTAATTGCCACAAATTTTCCTTTATTATTTTTAGCCACTCATCCTACCAGTACCACTGTTAATTCTAAAGTAAATGGTTGCACTTTTTAGTGGGGCATTTGATACAATTGCGCCATTATTTAATTGCTAAATTAATGCTATGAAATCAAAACAAGTCTCTAACAAGCTCCACCCACGCAACCAACATTTACATGGCTACGATTTAGACATGCTATGTGATAAGCACGATGCGTTAACCCCTTTCATCATCGTCACCCCTGCGGGGAGTAAAAGCATTGATTTTACCAATAACACAGCAGTAAAAACGCTTAATCAAGCGCTTTTAAAAGCGCATTATAAAATAGATTTTTGGGATATTCCTGAGCATAATCTTTGCCCTCCTATTCCTGGTCGCGTTGATTACATTCATTACTTGGCCGACTTATTAAGCGACGACAACCAACAAAATATTCCAACTGGCAGGCAAATTAAGGTGCTCGATATTGGCACAGGGGCCAATTTGGTCTACCCGTTAACGGGTAATCATGAATACAACTGGCACTTTACTGGTAGCGACATCGATGCAAATTCTATAAAAATAGCGAAACAAATCGCCCAATTTAATGGTTTAAAAATAACCCTAAAACACCAAAAAAACGCATCATCTATTTTTGAAAACATTATAAATAAAAAAGATTTATTTCATTTAACCCTGTGTAACCCCCCGTTTCACGCAAGCGCAGAAGAGGCCAATAAAGGGTCGCAGCGCAAATGGAAAAACTTAGGAAAATCGCCTAAAAACACCCTTAATTTTGGCGGGCAAAATAATGAGCTATGGTGCGAGGGCGGCGAAGCACAGTTTATTAGCAATATGATTGCTCAAAGTGAGCAATTTGCAGAGCAAGTAATATGGTTTACTTCCTTGGTTTCAAAAAAAGAAACACTTAAAGTGTTAGAAAATAAATTAAGCACCCTCCCTATTGCCGAATATAAAATTATAGACATGGCACAAGGGCAAAAAGTAAGTCGCTTTATTGCCTGGAGTTATTTTGATAAAGCCACCCGTGAACAAATTTTTGAAGAGCTTGTTTAAACCCATAAAAACAATAAAGCCTGTAGTACTTAATAAAGGAATAAAAACCATGATAGATTTTCGCTCAGACACGGTTACTAAACCTTCAAAAGCCATGCGCGATGTAATGTATAGCGCGCCAGTAGGCGATGATGTGTACAGGGATGATCCTAGCGTAAACCAATTAGAAGCCTATGCATGTGAGCGTTTTAGCTTTGAAGCCGCACTTTATTGTAGCTCTGGCACGCAAGCTAACTTACTTGCGCTTATGGCTCATTGCGAACGCGGAGATGAATATATTTGCGGGCAAAATGCCCATAACTATAAATTTGAAGGCGGTGGCGCTGCAGTATTAGGCTCTATTCAACCACAACCGATTGAGAATGAACCCGATGGTAGCCTCTGCTTTGATAAAATTGCCGCAGCAATAAAACCAGACGATAGCCATTTTGCCAACACCCGCTTACTTAGCCTTGAAAACACCATAGGCGGAAAAGTACTCCCCCTTAGCTACTTAGCCAAAGCACGTCATTTTGTAAATGAGCACTCGTTAGCTCTGCACTTAGATGGCGCACGTGCGTTTAATGCAGCGGTTGAATTAAACGTTGATATTACAGATATAACCCAGCACTTTGACTCTGTTTCAATTTGCTTATCAAAAGGGCTAGGTGCTCCCGTTGGCTCGCTATTACTAGGCACAAAGGCGCTTATCACAAAAGCACGGCGCTGGAGAAAAGTACTCGGTGGTGGCATGCGCCAAGCCGGAATGCTGGCAGCCGCGGGGCAATACGCACTTGAAAATAACGTCTCTCGCTTAAAAGACGATCACGCTAATGCGCGTTATTTAGCAAGTAAGCTTAACGAACTCAATGGGTTTAGCGTTGATATGAGTAACACCACCAACATGGTGTATGCGCGCTATTCAAGTGAGTTAAATATAGCGCATATTAGCGAGCAATTAGCACAACAAGGCATATTAATTAGCCCAAGCAAACAGCTTAGGCTAGTCACTCATCTTGATATAAACAAAGATGATATAGATACTTTTATACGAGCCTTAGCGGCCCATATTTAGCTCAGCCTTATAGTGCTTGCGGCACACCGACACATAACGGTCGTTGCCGCCAATTTCTACTTGGTTACCATCGGCAATGGCATTGCCGTTTTCATCTGTACGCAACACATGATTGGCTTTACGGCCGCAATGACACACTGTTTTAAGCTCAACCAGTTTATCGGCCCATGCTAGCAAGTACTGAGAGCCAATAAATAACTCACCTCTAAAGTCGCTTCGCAGGCCATAACACAATACCGGAATACCAAGTTCATCAACCACATCAGTCAGCTGCATAACTTGCTCTTTAGACAAAAACTGGCATTCGTCAACCAATACACAGTGGCGCTTTTTTTCGTTTTGCAGATTTTGGATCAGCTCAAAAACATTTTTTGACGCATCAAATATATGCGCATCAGCTTGCAGCCCGATACGAGACGATACTTTTCCTACACCAGAGCGGTTATCAATTGCAGCCGTTAAAATAACTGGCTCCATACCGCGCTCACGATAGTTAAACGCAGATTGTAATAAGGTGGTTGATTTACCCGCATTCATCGCAGAGTAGTAAAAGTATAATTGAGCCATTGCCGTGCCTTAAGATAAAAAGTGCGCTTATGCTACCTTAATATGCGATTAATACCAATTTCATATCGCTATTTTAGTTAATAAGCGCTTTGATTTTCTTACTACTCAACAGCTTGCAAGTATTTTATATAAATTTGTGCACTGTCAAAGCGCGCTAACCATTGCCATATCTCTTTACTAAGCTGGCTATTTTGCTGGTAAAACTGCTTTGAAAAAATTAAATAACCGTCGGTTGTTTCATAAGGTGGGTAAAGGGGTTTTACATCGCTCCCTTTATGTTGATAGCTCGACACTTTTAAGTCATCTACTTGGCATAAATCAACACTTGCCTGTACCACTCCTTTATCAAGTAATTCAAATGCTTTGTCTTTTGAAAAAGTATTATGGATGTAAAAAGGCTCTTCTTTTAGCGCGCTGTTTAAGCCATAGCCATTAGGAATGGCGATAGTAAACGCTTTATTTTGAAATACTTCGCGCGTTTGCCATTGTTTATGAAAACGAGCCCGCCCTATTAAACAGCTACTAAAACGACTCACTGCAAATTTTTCTAGCAACACCCCTTTTTCGTTTGTAGGATACACAGCAAAACGTTCACGCCCATCACGATAGCTGGCAATAACCGCATTAACACGGTTAAGTTCTAAATCGTTTAGGCATCTGCGCCATGGTTTTCTAACAAAAGAAATAGACACATTGGGTATGTCGGCATCCAGTTGCTTTAAAATTTCAATTGAGGCGCCAGGGTTATCTATAGGTACCTCTTGCCCAATGCCTAAAAACATAGGTGCAACGTCTTTATCTTCATAGCAAAATATAAGTGTTTGAGGGTTAGCAAACACTGCTGAAGAAAACATCAAACCAATTATAAATAAATAATTTAAGCTGCTGATACTCATAATAATTTTTATTAGTAAATAATGTAAATTGTAGCTTGTGATAACAAAGCTGCCAGTACTGTAACTGTTAAATTATCCCTTCATGCTTTAGTAGCCAACTTTTTCTCTCAAGGCCACCGGCGTACCCAGTAAGCTTAGAGTTTGCACCAATAATTCGATGGCATGGCACAATAATACTAATGGGGTTTTTGCCATTTGCAGCCCCTACCGCTCTTACCGCCTTAGGGTTATTTAATTGTTTAGCTATATCGCCGTAGGTCATGGTTTTGCCAAAAGGGACGCTGAGCAACGCTTGCCACACACCATTTTGAAAAGGCGTACCTTGCGTATCTAATGGCACATTAAAGGTTTTGCGCTGACCATTAAAGTATTCGTTTAATTGCTTTACGCAGATTAAAACCGCTTCATTTGTTACTTGCTCAACGGGTGTATGGGCATAGTGTGTTTTTGGGTAAAAACCAACATAGCTCACCCCGTTTTCAGTCGCTTGAATAATAACATCGTCAATCGGACTCGAAATTGCGGTCTGTATAATCATGAAAGTTGCTGCCATAGTTGAAACGTTAAGTACGAGCGAAATGGAGCGCTCAGCTCTGGGTTAAATTGCTTAGCATTGATCAGCGCCTTTTTTACCCCGAGATCGCCGGCTAATAGTATATCTGGGTTACTTTGCCCGCGCAGTTTAGCGTAGTTAACAGTCCATGGGCCTATCCCTTTTATATCGAGCCAATTATCCAAAACCCTGTTATCGGGGTTATCAGCGCAGTACTTAGATAAATTTTTTAATGCATTTTTGCGCGATTGCGGCATTTTAAAAAATTCAAAGTCGCATGTCGCTAAATCCTCAGGCTGTGGAAAATACACTTTATCTGCGTGTTTATCGCCTCGCTCTGCAACCAGCTTTGTTACTAAAGTGTGCGCTGCCCCCACGCTAACTTGTTGACCCAATACAGCGCGGATCCCCGCTTCAAAGCTTGACCATATCCCAGGTAAGCGTAGCCCTTCACTTAATGTAAATGCCCCATTAATACTGTTTTTTAAGTGGCTTTCAATAGGGTTTATATCGGCATCTACATCAAATACACGGCGTATATTGTTAATTACTTTTTGTAAGTGCTCGGTATTATTTATTACTATTTCAACTTTAAAATGGTTATTTTGCGCCTTAAAGTGCGCATTAAAATAACCTACCGCCCCTTTTAGCTTAAATGTTCGCCCGTAACTGGTTGGGGTTATCCACTCCATAGGCTCTATTAACCGCTTTGACAAAAAGCTGTGCAAAGCCTGCCAATTGTAAGGAGGTCTAAAAGGGAGAGTTAATACAATCACAGGGGTTGCCTCTTTTTTTGATTTTCTGAGCTTTGATGGGGCCATATTTAATTGTTGTAAAAAAGCATCGTTAAAACGTCGCACACTTTTAAACCCAGCGGCAAATGCAATATCGGTTATAGGTAATGTGGTCTCTTGAATGAGCTTTTTAGCAAACTGACATTGGTTAAATAACCGATACTGAGTAACAGACACACCAAAGTGCTGATTAAATATGCGTCGCAAATAACGACTGGTAATCCCCAAACGAGTAGCTAGCATTTCGCAATTACAGCTATCACCTAAATCAATTAACTGCTTAGCTCTGAGCGCTGTTGTTTTTACCCCCTGCCAAGCAGCGCTGCCCGGAGCGCTATCGGGCCTGCAGCGTATGCACGGTCTAAAGCCTGCTTGCGCTGCGTTATGCGCATATTGATAATACACCACATTTTTTTCTTGAGCGGTGGGCGCGGGGCAAATTGGCCGACAATAAATACCGGTGCTTTTTACCGCAACGTAAAATAAGCCATCAAATCGTGCATCGCGGCTTTGCCGTGCTTTTTGCCAATACTGATTATTCATGTAGGGTCTTAATCAATAAAACGTACCTCAGCATAACAATTTTTAAAGCAGATACTGGCCGTTTTCGGCACTCATCTGCTTTTAAAAAAGTATTATACCAACCCACTTAATTAAGCGTTTTAGTATCACTATTGCTCTGCAAAATCGAGCAAGTCTTGGCCTGCTAGGCGGTAGATTATCCATTCGTTTTGGGCTTTTGCCCCAATGCTATTATAAAAATCTATAGCGGGTTGATTCCAATCCAGTACTACCCACTCAAAACGTCCACAGTCGTTTTTTATGGCTTTATTAGCAAGGTGTTTCATTATTAGTTTGCCCGCACCATTGCCACGGCTATCGGGGCTTACGTATAAATCTTCCAGATATAAGCCATTTTTACCCAGCCAGGTAGAGTAATTATAAAAATACACCGCAAAGCCAATAGGCTCATCATCTTCAAGGCAAATAACACTGTGTGCTGTTGCCCCCTCACTAAACAGCGTTTTTATAATTGCCTGCTCATCTGTTTTTACTGCATCAGGTTCTTTTTCGTAAATGGCCAGTTCGGTAATAAACTGTAAAATGGTTGGCGCATCGCTTTTTTTAGCATCGCGTATTTGTATTTGCTTACTCATGTTATTAATCCTAAAAGTACTGCTCTATTTTTTCTTTTAAAATATCAAGCTGAATGGGTTTAGTTAAGTAGTCGTCCATACCGGCATTAATACAACGTTCTTTATCTGAGTCCATTGCATTGGCGGTTAGGGCAATTATTTTTATTGCTTTGTGCTCATCCCCTGCCATACCGTCTCGTATATTAGCGGTGGCGTCAAAGCCATCCATTACCGGCATTTGGCAATCCATTAACACTAAATCAAAATACCCTTCGTTATGCTCGCTTAAGGTATTTAT
This sequence comes from Pseudoalteromonas sp. Angola-7, assembly GCF_028599255.1. NCBI lineage: Bacteria > Pseudomonadati > Pseudomonadota > Gammaproteobacteria > Alteromonadales > Pseudoalteromonadaceae > Pseudoalteromonas > Pseudoalteromonas sp. Angola-7. Next base: position 34,448 of record NZ_JAQREL010000014.1, on the reverse strand, counting down.
GGCTTCTTGACCATTTTGCGCCAGTATTACTTCGCAATTTAGCTTTTTAAGCATCAGTGTAGAAACATGCTGATTAACGGGGTTATCCTCAACTAATAAAATTTTTGCAGGTGTGTCTGATTTTTCTTTTCTGAGTGACGAAATATACCCTGGGGTCACCAAAGGAAGGGGCTCGGTGCTGTCTGAACTTGTAATAACCGATAACGCAGAAATTAAATCGGCGGTTGTAACCGGCTTAGGAAAATAAGCCTGAAAACCAATTTTTGAGTAGCGCTGAGCGCCTTCCATACCTGCAATACTGGTCATCATTACTAATGGCATGGCTTTATAGTCATCATGTGCTTTAAGCACTTTACACAGCTCCATTCCATCCATTTCTGGCATTTGCATGTCTAGCACGGCAATATCAAACATAGGCTGATCATTTTCTATGCGCTGTGCACATAGTTCAAGCGCCTGTTTTGCACTACTAGCAAGCGTAACATTAGCCCCCCAATGCCCTAATTGCTGAGAGATAACTAAGCGGTTTGTCTCGTTATCATCAACCACTAATACATTTAACGAACTCATATTTATATTAGGGATGGTACGTTCTTTTTCGATGCCTTCAGCCACTTTCATGGTTGCAGTAAATTCGCTGCCTTTGCCAGGTTCGCTCGCCAGTGAAATTTTACCATTCATTAGCTCACATAACTGTTTACATATTGCAAGCCCCAGCCCCGTGCCTCCGTATTCTCGCGTGGTTGATGCATCCACTTGCGAAAAAGGGGTAAATAATTGCTGTTGTTTTGCTTCGGTTATGCCTATTCCTGAGTCTTTTACTTTTATATTTAGCATTAGGTCTTGGTCGGTTTTTTCTATAGATGCACTCACCACCACTTCACCCTGGCTGGTAAATTTAACCGCATTACTAATTAAGTTGGTTACCACTTGGCGTATGCGCCCGGGGTCGCCCATTAAATGTGAAGGCTCCAAGGAGACTAAATCTAAAATAATCTCAATGCCTTTTTCTTGTGCGGTAAAGGCCTGTGCCTCGGCTATTTCGCCAATTAAGTCGCGCGCATTAAAATGTATATGCTCAAGCTCAACTTTGCCTGCTTCCGCCTTAGAAAAATCTAAAATATCGTTAATAACACCAAGTAAAGAATGAGCACTGCTTTTAGCAATAGCGACCTTTTTTTCTATTGGTTTACTTAATGGCTCTAATTCTACCAGCTCTAACATACCTAGTACGCCATTCATCGGTGTACGAATTTCGTGGCTCATGGTTGCTAAAAACTGGCTTTTTGCTACAGCAGCATCTTGTGCTTGCACTAAAGCAATCTTTAGCTTTTCAGCGGTTTCTTTACGCTTTTGCGAGACCAAGGTACTACCGACTAACGTAGCCAAAGAGCGCAAGTAGGTTTCTTCGCTTTGCGTCCAAATGTGCTTAGCCCCTACAGTTTCTGCGCATAAAATACCTAAATTTCCATCGCCTGATGAAATAACCGCATCCAGCATCGACTGAATATTTAATGGTTGAGTATAACTTTGCGTAAATTCAATGGTTGCCTTATGCGTATATACATCTTCAATTGCCACTAGGTTTTGCTCAAAAATAGCCTCATAGTAACTTGGAAAATCAGCCTTTTTAAGAACGCCGTCAAAATCCACAAATCCATCTTTTCGAGTATATAAACCATGGCACGCCATTTCGTCGCACTGTTTGTTAAATATCCAAATAGAGGCACGCTCAACATTTAATACCTCTACCATCGACTTTATCGCCAGCTTTTTAACTTGCGCAACGTCGCTATTTTGTACTTCAGGCGAAACCGTTAATGACGCTAAATTTTTGTTATAGGCGTTTGCTTTTTCGCTTTCTAACTCTAGGCGTTTATGTGCATCAATACTTTGGAACGAGCCAAAAACACGCACACATTTGCCGTCTTTAAATTCCGCCTGCCCCATCGACTTAACCCAGCGCTCTTTACCGGTATAAGTTAAAATTATCAGCTCAACACTCCAGCTTTCGCCTAAAGTCACCGCACATTCAAACAACGTGCTAATTTTATCGCGATGCTCTCCTGGCTTATAAAAGTTAATGGCAGTATCAATGCTAGGTTCAAACCCATCGGGAACTTCGTGTATTACTTTTACTTCGTCTGACCAATACATGGTTTGGTTTTCAAGGTTTATTTCCCATGCGCCAATTTGGCCTTGTTTACTCATTGCCTCAAGCAGGTTTTGTTGGCGGGTAATTTCTACTTGAGTATTATGGCGCTCAGTAATGTCTAAAATAAAGCCATCTAAATAAAGAACCTCGTTGTCATCGCCATAAATTGCTTGGCCTTTTTCGTGTACCCAACGAATACTGCCATCATTTCTTTTTACTCTGTATTCAATAGACCAAGGCAGCTTTTGTGCAATACAGGTACTTACTTGCAGCTCAACATTTTGATCGCCATCGTGAATAATAGCGGCAAAGCTTAGTGTTTTATTATTAATAAAGTCATCAGGCGTATAGCCTGTTATGTCTTTTACTTGGTCACTCATGTACAACATGGTCCAAGCTTTATCGAACTTACATCGATAAATAACCCCTGGAATATTTTCCACTAAAGAAGCAAAGCGATCGCGGCTATACTGTAGCTCAGACTCTATTTGCTTACGCTCGGTAATATCTAAATGTGTTCCAATCATACGACGAGGCGACCCATCTAGGTTCCAGTCGACTACTTTTGCAGTATCGAGTACCCAAACCCAGTGGCCATCTTTGTGTTTCATTCGCGCTTCGCTGACATAGTAATCAGTGTCACCATTAAAGTGCGCTTTTAGCTTTTGCTCTGAAATAACCAAATCATCGGGGTGTGCAAACTTATACCAAGTATTAATAGTGGTAGGTTCTAACTCGCTGAGTTTATAGCCTATTATTTCTGCCCAGCGATTATTAAAAGTCACTTTGCTGGTATCTATAAACCAATCCCATATTCCTACGGCGGTGGTATCTATGACTAACTGAAGTTGGGTTTTGTGCTGCTCAAGTTCAAGCTCTTGTAATTTTAATGGCGTGACATCAGTACGAATGGCTATATAGCTTTGCGGTTTACCGTGCTCATCAAAAAATGGCGCTATGGTGGTGTCTACCCAATAAAAGCCACCATGTTTTGCTTTATTACATATTTGGCCGTTCCATACTTCACCCCGTTTAAGGGTTTTATACATGCTTTTAAAAAAGCCTTTGTCGTGCCTTCCTGAATTAAGTAAACGGTGATTTTGACCTATAAGCTCATGTTCTTCATAGCCGCTAATTTCACAAAACTTCTTATTTACAAAGGTGATGGTGCCCGCTAAATCTGTTACCGCTACAATGGCATGCTCATCAAGGGCACTTTTTTGCTCATCCAATTGTTTAAACGCAGTTTGCAAAGCAGAGCGCTGCTTTTGCAATATGCTCTGCTGCTCTTCTTTAAATGCCACCATTTTTTGAAGATCTACTGATAACCTATTTAACTCGAGACTATCAGTTAAAGTAGGTACCTTTACTTTCTCGCCATCGGTAATTCGGGCCATTACTGAGGTAAGCTGAATTAAAGGCTTAGATAAGCGCCGACTAAACCACCACGCTGCGCATAAAATGAGAAGTAAAGAAACTGCATTTGTAAAAATAGCCAGCTGCTTATAATAAGTAGAGTCTTTGAGCATAATATGCAAAGGTTTTGCTGCTAAAAGTTGCCACCCTTGCACACCTAAAAAATTTAAATCACTAATATATGCATGGTATGTCGTGCCGTTGGCACTGGCGTAATCAAACACTTGCTTACTGGTGAGTGCCGTTTGCGAAAAAACAGGCGCCTCATCTGCATTTGTTACTGAAGAGCGCTCTATTTTATTATTATGTAGTACAAAAAAACTCACTTCGTTGTGCATGTTGTGAATGGTGTTTAAGCTTTTTAAAAGGCCATTAATATTTACTTCTGTGAGAATTACACCCTCTAGTTGTTGCGCCGCATTAAGCAAAGGCATAGCCACAATATTAAACTGTTTGCCATTTAACATAACAGAGCCAAAAGCGGCTGGCGTTGAGGTATTAACCGAATTTATAAGCGTACTAAGCTCACCTTTGTTTATCTGCCCGTAAGGCGAGATAATGGGCTGCTTAAGTGCCGATGCAGCTATAATTTCTATACTGTTTACAAAGTCATATTGATTAACAAAATGATTTATTAATTTGCTTTGTTCAAGCGGGAAGTTAGAAAGCTGATTTTTAAAGGTATATAAATCAGTAAGGTGATCATCAAACCATAAATTAGCAAACTCTGAGGCGATAGAGCTTAATTCATGAAGCTCTGCATTTGCATTTTTTTGCAAGGTATTATTAACGTGCTGTAAGCTAAACCAGGTCAGCAAACAAAGTGGAACAATAGCAATAACTAAAAAAGTAATGATCAGCTTACTACGCACAGACTGAGCTGTGCCATTTAGCAGCCCATACTTTTTTCCTTCAACCATGCTATATATCCAATAACTGTAATTGTATTATTTATTACCTATATTAATGCACTAAAACCTAAAAGACGCAAGTTTTAGCCCGCAAAGCGTTTAAAATACATCACATAATTACAGTTTAAACATCAATAAGTTGCAATTAAAATTTACACGTAAAAATAAGCAAGAACGCAAACCGTGCATATTTTAATTTTTAGCTGGTATTTATTTCATTATTATAAAAATTAAAGCGCATTACTCATACGAACTTTTACTGACTTAAAGCCACTAAATTTTTAAACTTGATTTAAGGGTCTAAAGCTTAGCGTGTTGTTCGCGGTTTTATATACAGTAGTTTGCTTACACAAAGGGTCACATTTTATAAATTGATAAACACCTGTTCTATCACTTACAATCGCTGTAACTGCTTATTATAGAGATTACTTTTGAAAATCTGGTTACGTCGAATTCACTTATACCTTGCCTTACTAAGTGGCCTTTTTTTGTTAATACTCAGTATTAGCGGCGCCATTTTACTCTATGCAAATGACATACAATTTTATATTCAGCCCGATAAATGGCAGGTAGAACCACAAACCAAAACGCTTAGCCACGCAGAGTTAATCCGCGCAGTACAGCAGCAAACAGATAAAAAAATCACCCGCTTTATGCCCCTTAGTAATCCTAATGCCAGCTGGCAATTTAGATTAGGTGATGGCAGTAACGCCAGTGTGAACCCGTATACAGGCAAAGTAATTTTTCAATACCAAACAAATGACACGCTGTATGGTTTTACCCTTGCTTTGCATCGCTGGCTATTATTTGAAACAGCCTTTGGTGAAAAGCCACTAAAAAACGTGGTCTCTGTATGCGCCCTATTATTAATAATAAATGTGTTAGTGGGTTTTTATTTATGGGTAAAGCCTAAAAACCGCCTAAAACGACTGGCGATTAAACCTAAAGCCAAATTTAAAGTACTTATGTATCAGCTACACACCGTGATGGGTGTTTATATTTTATTACCGCTATTGCTTATAGCCTTTACAGGTATCACCTTTAATTGGAAAAGCGCAACCAAAACATTAGTAGAAACAGTGGCATTTTCTCAAGTACAAAATAGGCCTAAAGCGCCAAAAGTGATAGCAAAATCAACAGCAAGTATTAAATACGACCAAGCAATAAATAAAGCCCTTGATGTATTTCCTGAGGGGATTTTATATCGTATTTACTTACCTAAAAAACACAATGACCCAATCGCTTTACGCCTACAAAACCCAGGAGAAAGCCATGCTTATAGCTGGGTGTGGGTAAATCCATACAACGCTAAAGTGCTTAGCGCGTATGATGCCAGTAAAGCAAATGCAGTCACCCATATATGGAACTTTAAATATGTGTTTCATACTGGCGCATTTGCAGGGCCGATTGTAAAATTTGTATGGCTTTTAATATCACTGTCGTTAGCATTTTTTATACTCAGTGGTGTTTATTTATGGTGCAAACGGCACAAGTGGGTATAGCATTACCCGTTAAATGAAAATGCAAAACTGTACATAAACCAAGCAATAACGCAAACTTAAATAAGAATCAAAACCAATTGTAAATTAATGATTTTTATAGAAAAACTTGCAAAATACGCAAATTTAACTACACTGTGCACAATTAAAATAGTTAAGGTGATTTATCATGAAAGGTAATCAAAAAGTAATCGATGCATTTAATACTTTGCTAGCCAATGAGTTAGCCGCAATTGACCAGTATTTTATTCATTCACGTATGTATGATGACTGGGGTTTAGATAAATTATATGTACGCCTTAACCATGAAATGGAAGAAGAAAAAGATCATGCTGATTGGCTAATCAAACGCATCTTGTTCTTAGAAGGCGTGCCTAACATGACTAAACGCCGTGACCTTTTAATTGGTAACGATGTAAAAAGCATGATGCAAAACGACTTAACACTAGAGCTTGAAGTAGTTGCATGTGTTAAAGAGGTAATTGCTATTTGTGAAGAGCAGCAAGATTATCAGTCTCGCGAAGTGTTAGAAAAGCTATTATTTGATACCGAAGAAGATCACGTTTATTGGTTAGAGCAACAACTTGGTCTAATTGATAAAATTGGTACGCAAAACTACCACCAAGCACAAATGGGCGAGTAAGGAGCATAAAGTATGAAAGGCGATAAAGACGTTATAGCAGCTTTAAATAAAGTACTCGCTAATGAGCTTGTGGGTATTAACCAATACTTTTTGCATGCCCGCATGTTTAAAGATTTTGGTTTTAGCCAGCTTGATAAAGCAGACTACAAAGTTTCAATTCAAAAAATGAAAAACGCCGATCGTTTAATCGAACGTATTTTATTTTTAGAAGGCTTACCTAACTTACAAGACCTAGGCCGTTTACGCATTGGCGAAAACAGCGAAGAAATGATTGCCGCAAATATGAGCTTTGAGCTTGATACAATTGATGATTTGCGCAGTGCAATTAAATTAGCTGAAAACAAAAAAGATTATATTAGCCGTGAAGCACTCGACAATATTTTGAACGAGCAGGAAGAACAAATTGACTGGCTAGAAACCCAGCAATTACTTATTCAAAATACGGGGCTTGAAAATTACTTACAGTCTCAACTGTAAGGTAAATTTAGGTCATAAAAAAAGCAGCTTTATAAGCTGCTTTTTTTGTATCTGAATTTTGTAATAACGAATTAAGCGACTTGATCGGTAATATCTGCAATCTCAATAAGTTTGCGATTTAGGATCTTTTTAGTACAACAACAACACTTACCGCATTGGCTGCCTACTTTAAGCTCTTTAGTTAATTCACGCATGGTAGTTGCACCATCGTCAATTGTTTGCTCAATTTTTTTATCGGTCACCCCGTGACAAAGACAAATATACATGAATACAAACTACTCTCAATTTCATTTAGTAGGTGCATATTAATCTAAACAATAATGGTTATCAATTGTTTGTGAAATAAAAATTAGTTATTTTTCAAAAAATGATCAGTGCCACTTAAATCGAGAATTCACGGCGCGTTGAGAACTTATTGATTTATAATGAAATATGGCACTTAAATTGAGATTTATTAACTAAATTACACTCTAAAAATAATTATGTTTTTTATTAGGTAAATTTCTTAAACAACGAGAAATCGCTTGAAAACATCTATTACAGTAAGTGATTTGAATTGATAATTTGCCTATCTGTTATACGAAAGCTAATCGGTTTACTTCGAGGTAGAGTTTATTTAGGCCGATGCTTTGCGGAGTAGCAACAGCGCATCTTTATTTTTCATTACATAAAGAACTTGTATTCATGGGCAGTTATAGCCGTGGATTGCATCACTCAATAATTACCGGCGGTCTGCTCTGTGCCATAAGCCGACCTTGAGACACATAGAGATTAAGACTGCAAAGATACGAAAGCGGAAGTTAGCTTTGGCCTGTTTAACGACAAATATTCCGACAAAGCAGTCATGACTATTAGTTTATTGTTAAATCTAATCTTTCTTTTCGTTCATCTACTCAATAACCCCACGCTAAACGTGACTTTAGCGTGGGGTTAGAGTTCACAGTCATTTTATCTGGATAGCTCTTTTATTTTTTTCTCTGAAAACCAGCGATATAAAACAGGTAAAACAAATAATGTTAACAGTGTTGCAGTTACCAAGCCGCCAACAATAACACTCGCTAAGGGGCGCTGTATTTCTGCACCAACACCATTAGACATTAACATCGGTATCAAACCTAAAGCTGATGTTATAGCAGTCATAAGTACAGGTCTTAATCTTGAAGTAGCGCCTTCAAAAACGGCTTTAGATGCTTCTAGACCGTCTTTAATACGTTGGTTGATACTTTCTACCATAACGACCCCATTCAATACCGCTACACCAAATAAGGTAATAAAGCCAACGGAGCTTGGTACAGACAAGTATTGTCCAGATAAATATAAGGAGAAAACTCCGCCAATTACAGCAAGCGGCACGTTGACCAATATCAGCATAGCTTGACCAACAGAACCAAAGGCAAAGTAAAGTAGTAGTGCGATTAGAGCTAACGATAAAGGTACAACTATAGCTAACCTATTTTGAGCACGTTTTTGACTTTCGAACTGGCCGCCAATCGAAACAGAATAACCTGAAGGTAAGTCAACCTTTTCAGCAATTACCTTTCTGATATCGGCAACCACGCTTCCCATATCTCGATTTTGTACATTTGCTTGGATAACGACTCTTCGTTGTACATCATCGCGTCTAACTTGTGGTGGGCCTGACTCAAATGAGACTGAGGCTACGTCACCCAGTCGCACCCAAGCACCAGTAGGTGATTGAAGCCGAATATCAGCAATAGCTTCTTTGTTACTTCGGTACTCTTCCTCTATGCGAACGTAAATATCATAACGTTCATTACCATTGATTATTTGTCCGGCTTCAACACCACCAATACCATCACGCACAACCTCCATTATGTCACTCACAGACAATCCAAAGCGTGATAGTTCTTGCCTGTTAGGACTTATCACCAATTGCGCTTCACCAGCAATTTGCTCCAATGCAACATCCCTTGCACCTTCAATGTTTTTAATTGCTGTTTCTATTTCTTGACCTTTAGCCGCCAGTACCTCAAGTTCAGGCCCAAACAACTTTATCGCCAACTGAGCCTTAACACCAGATAGTAGCTCATCGACACGAGTCGCAATAGGTTGAGAAAAGTTGAGTAGCAACCCAGGGAATTCTTCTAAAGATCTCTCCATTTTTCCTTGAAGTTCATATCGATTAGATGCACTGGTCCACTCAGAAACAGGCTTCAACCCTATGTAAATTTCGATGTTATTCACAGGCTCTGGGTCTCCACCTATTTCTGCTCGACCAATTCGGCTTAATGCATAGGTTACTTCAGGGAAAGCCATTAGTTTTTCTTCTAGAATTGGTGCCACAGTGAGCGCGGTATCTAAACTGGAAGAAGGTGCAAGCGTTGCTCTTAAGTTTATCGTCCCTTCTTCTAACTCAGGTACAAATTCAGTACCAATTAATGGAACTAATGCAAAGGCAGAGAAAACTAATATAAGTGCGGCTGAAATGACTAATTTGGTGCGTTTTAGTGCGAATGTAAGCCCTTTTCTGTAGAGTTTGTCTAATGGCCTAAGAACAAAGCTTTCCCTCTCTTTTACACCTGACTTAAATAAATAAGTAGCTAAAGCGGGTACAACAAACAACGCAACCACAATAGCAGATATAACAGCTAAAATGATGCTTATTGCCATAGGTTGAAATAACTTTGCCTCAACACCTTCAAAGCTAAATAAAGGCGTAAATACGACTAAAATAATAGAAGCTGCAAAAAATACGGGACGAGCCACTTCTTTACCCGCATTTTGAAGACGTAACTTAATACCATGCTCATCTTGTTCTACATCATGTGGATCAGTATCAGCACTAGGCACTCTTTCTTTTACAGTTTTTAAATGGGTAGAGTCTGGTCTATTTAAATGCTTAAACATGTTTTCAACCATCACGACTGAACCATCAACTAGCATACCAATGGCTACGGCAATGCCACCCAATGACATAAGGTTTGCAGAAATGCCCCACCAAGCCATGATCATTAACGCGATACCAATTGAAATTGGAATAGATATTAGGACAAGGAAGGTTGCACGTATATTCATTAAAAATAGTGCTAATACAATACAGATGAAAATAAATGCTAGTAATAGTGCATCAACTACTGTATCAACGGCTTTTTCAATCAAATCAGCCTGATCATAAAATGGTTCAAAGCGAACACCTTTAGGCAATGCTTGATTAATCAATGGGATTCTTGCATTGATACCATCAATGGTGGCTTTAGTATTAGACCCCATGCGTTTTAAGACAATGCCAGAGACAACTTCACCTAAATTTTCGACTTTACCGTCTTCGGTTTTGCGCGTCATTGTGACAGCACCTTGACGAATTTCACTGCCCATTTCAACTTTAGCAATATCCGAAACCGTCACAACTGTCCCATCAACTGTTTTGACGGGAACTTGTTTGATATTACTAATACCAGCGTCACCACTTTCAAACCAACCTGCACCTCTAATAACAAGCTGCTCTTGCCCACGGTTCATATACCATCCGCCAACATTGGCATTGTTGTTATCTAGGGCACCAACAACGTCTTCTTGCGTTAGGTTATAAGAAAGAAGCTTAGATGGATCTACATTTACTTGGTACTGCCTAACAATACCTCCAAAGGAGAGTACATCAGTAACACCATCGACAGGCATAACGAGTAATTTTACTACCCAATCATTGAGACTCCTGAGTGCCATAGCATCATAGCCTGCATCTTTATCTGAAATAAGAAGGTACTGAAATACTTGGCCTAGCCCTGAGGTGTTTGGCCCCATTTCGGGTGTGCCGACACCTTCTGGTATCAGTTCTTTTGCGGCTTGAAGACGCTCAAATACAAGTTGTCTTGCAAAGTAAATGTCGGTGCCTTCTTTGAAAACAACCGTGACGCCAGACAAGCCTGTTTTAGAAATTGAGCGCACTTGTTCTACATCAGGTAAGGCATACATGACCGCTTCAATGGGGTACGTAATGAGTTGTTCAACTTCTTCAGCAGCTAGTCCTGGCGCTTCAGTATTTACAGCAACTTGAACATTAGTAACATCAGGAAAGGCATCTAAATTTAGTTTTGGTATAACCATAATTGCGCCGACAATTGTGGCAAACAGCGCAATCAAAATCAGGAGTCTATTATTAACAGACCAATCTATTATTTTATTAAACATAGTCTTGCTCCTTAGTGGTTATGCGGATCAAATCCGCCTTTAGCGATTTCAGAAGCAACAAAAAATGCGCCTTTGGTTACAATTCGCGTCCCACTATCAAGGCCAATGATTTCCCTAAAATCACCTAAGGCTCGGCCTAGTTCTACTTCTACAGCTTTAAATTCTCCAGGGTGGTCTTCGACAAATACGGTCCAATCACCATCTGCGCTGCGGATCAATGCTTCTTCTGGCACAGCCATCACTTTCTGCTTTGTGGCAAACTGAAAGTAAACTTTTACAAACATACCTGAATGAAGGTTATCATCAGCATTCTGTACCCCCAATCTAATAATTCTTGTACGAGTTACGGGATCAATTGTATGGGCTTCTTGGATAACTTTGGCATTGTAACTCTGGCCTTCTAATTTAAGTACCGCAGGAGAATCAATTGATAAATTTAGCTTTTTATTTGGAGAAACTTTTGCTTCAACCCATAGTTGTTTTTCATCAGCTAACAACATGACTGCATCCCCAGCATCAACACGTTGCCCTTGGATAAAGTCGTCTTGAAGCACGACACCTTCACGGTGCGCCGTTAATGCATATTGTCCAAATGCTTTAATGTCTTTGTTAGAAATACCATTTATTGCTTTTTCAGTTAACCCTAAAGCAATGAGCTTGCCATAGCTCGCATTGTATGTTGTTTCAGCTTGTAATAATCGACTTTCACTCACCGTCTTATTACCCAGCTTTTTTACACGTTGCCATTCGGTTGAAGCGATTAAATAGTCAGCTTGTGCTTGTGCCATTGCTTCACTAAATAATGTAACTAACTTCTGACCTATTTCTACATACTCGCCAAGCGCTGCATGGCGACTGATAATGACTGACTCTGTACGTGGTGATACCACATAACTTTTATAGCCATTAGCTTTTATTTCGCCAGGTGCATATACGGAGCTAAATTGATATTCAGGCTTAACACTTTCCACTTTAATGTTAGCAAGCGACATCTTCTTTGGATCAATAGTGATACCTTCTTCATGTTCTTCTTCTCCCTCTTTATTACCACCTTCATGGCCGTGCTCGTCATGGTCACCTTTATCTTCTTCATGTCCCTTTTCGTGTTCATGCTCATCTTGATGTTCTTTTTCTTCTTGTTTCGAAACGTTTGTGACAGAACCAGTTCCATCTGACGACTGTGCAAAAGCATCATGATTTGTAGTAAACCCAACTAACAGGCAGCTAATTACTACGGCTAAAAATTTTTTACTAATTACTGTATTCATTTTTGTAACCTATATTTTTAATAAATTTAAGATTTCGTTTTTCGCTACTGAAAAAACAAAGCGCTCAAATCTCAAATTTGGATAACTGACCCATACTTAAAATGAAGGATATTTCTGCAAGCTTGAATTGATTTTCCAAACGTATTCCTGCATGAAGCCCTTCCGCACGTTGATTTAATGCAAGTAAGTAGTCAGAAGTATTAATGTCACCAGCTTCCCAGCGCTTATTTAATAAGTTTTCGCTGCTATCTAATCTGCCTTTTGTCAGTTTTTGCCATTGCTCATAATATTTTTTACTGACAATAAGCGATTCATAATTAGCTTTTGCTTCAAATGACTGCTTTCGATAAACCGACCGAAAGTTAGCCTCTGCTGCAATTGCTTCTGAATAAGCGGCTTTAACAGTATCTGAATAGTTATTTCTGATATTTAAAGGCATTGAGAAAGTCACGCCAATCAAGTCTTCATCTCCACTTTTCCCTGCGTTAACTCCAATGGTTGGATTGGCTTTAGATTCCATAGTGGTTAGTTGAGCTTTAGATTGTTTTATCTTCCATTGCGCTCTAGCGAGTTTAACTTTTGGATGTTCCTCAACCCACTGAGAGTTAAATGAATAGTTTGTTGCTCCAAAAGTAAATGAAAACAAATTGGTAGTATTAGGCGTCCAATCAGGCAATAACTCCTGAACATTTACCTCTGCATTTTTCAAAGCAATTTGCGACTCAGATATTTCACTGAAAACTTGGGACAAGTTTAAATAAACCAGTTCAGCGTCAAGTGGCTCTAGAAGTCCTGCTTTTCGCTTATCTTCAATAATTCCAACGAGCGTTTGTAATTGATTTTCTCTTACTGAAAGTAACTGAGCCACCTTTTTTGCTGCTTGCCAATTAACTATTGCAGTTAAAGCGTTAGCCTTTTTAGAATCGAGTAGAGATAACAATTGTTGCTGGTTTGCATAAACACCAATTTCACCAATGCTTTTATTTGCTGATTGCTTATCCCAAAAATCAATCGTTTGACTGATACCAATAGAATAATTATCAAAATCACCCTCTTTTTCATAGCTTGCTTCAAGCTCTGGGTTATATACGGCTTTAGTTAAGCTCTTGGCTCTATGATTACTTGCATTAAGTAACTCTTTAGCCGCAACAACTTCGGGATCTTTATTTATTTGACTATCTAGCCATGAAATACTTTTCTGTTTGGCATAAGTGGCAACTGAAAAACTCACAGCCATACATAAAGACAGGACTAAACCTGCATTTTTTAAATATATATACATAAAAATTCTTAATTTTAAAATTAATAAACACGAAACCTTTATCCATTATTAAAGGATAAATAGGTCATTAAAAATTAATCTAATTAAGAAATAGGCGGACGAAGTATCGCTTCAAGAAAGGTACTTGTTTGATCAATTTGATAAGGCGTTTTATTGATAATGTTTAGTTTGCCCGTGGTATTTGAATTACTGACTAAAATCCAAGATAAGTGGCTGCCACTGCAATGTCCGCAGTGATGACAATCTTTTTCATTATGCTGCTCATCACCTACATTATCATTTGAGACATTTCGATCATCTGCATGATCATGTTGAGTTTGAAGGTGCTCTATATCTATTTGGTGATTCTCAGATGTTGAGGATGCTACAGCAGTTAACGATTGTAAAACAATCGAAATAACCAAGAGCATTTTTAGTACAACATTAAGGTTCAAAGTTATCACCAGTTAAATATAGTATTTAAAATACTAGCAGAAACTATTTTCTTAAACTAGCTTTTCAATTCAGTTTCCACGCTTTTACATTAAATAATTTTTTATTTGACTCTATAGCCACTATAGATTTTATACTTATTTTAATATTATTACGGAATGTTAAATATGTCAGAAAAATGTAGTGGTCAGTGTCAATCATCTTCTACCAATGAAGATGTAAAAATTGATACACAATTAGATAACTATAGTGGCGCGTTTGTCAGTACATTTAAAGTACCTCAAATGGACTGTCCTTCAGAAGAGAGATTGATTAGGTTAGCACTTGACTCAATTGAGCCTTCAGTTGGGTTGCAATTTGATATTCCTAGCCGTTTAGTCAAGGTTTTTCATGATGAAAATTTAGATGAGATAACAAAAAAATTACAACAACTCAATCTCGGTGCAGAGTTGGCATCAACTAAAGAAAGTTGCAGCACCGAAGCTGCAAAAGCAAAAGATCTAGCCCAAAAAAATGAGATGAAAGAAGCATCAACCCTAAAATGGTTGTTAGCCATTAATGGAGTCATGTTTTTTATAGAAGTAATTGCTGGGTTGATTGCACAGTCTGCTGGCCTAATTGCGGACTCATTAGATATGTTTGCTGATGCTGCTGTGTATGGTTTGGCTATTTATTCGGTAGGTAAAAGTATCAGCATGAAACTTAGAGCGGCACATATATCTGGTGTGCTTCAAGTTATTCTAGCGCTAGGTGCTTTGAGCGAAGTCGTAAGACGCTTTGTTTACGGTAGTGAACCGATCTCTTCTTTAATGATGATATTTGGTGGAATAGCACTAATCGCTAACATTGCTTGTCTATTTTTAATATTTGGTAATAAAGAAGACGGCGCTCATATGAAAGCAAGCTGGATTTTTTCCGCAAATGACGTTATTGCAAATGTTGGGGTAATCTTAGCTGGCTTTTTAGTTACAGTAACAAGCAGCCGTTATCCAGATTTAGTGATTGGTTTGATTATTGCTGTTGTCGTTTTAAACGGTGCTCGCCGTATCTTACAGCTAAAGTATTAAACAAATTCATCATGGCTATTTATTTAAATTTTAAAACCATTAATAGCATCTTTATAGCTAGTTTAAGTCTGCTTCAAACGGCTAAAGGGAAATGAAGTTATGAAAAACAATGCCTACATTCCGCCATTACGATTTCATTGGTTAACTAATTTTTATGACAGCCTCGTTGCTATCACCACGAGAGAAGCATTTTTTAAAAAACTGATTGTAGATAAAGTTGCCAACGTCAAAGGAAACAACCTACTTGATGTTGGATGTGGAACCGGAACGCTAACAAAATTAATAGCTGAAAAATCACCTAAATATACCGTAATAGGCTTAGATGCAGACCAAACCGCTTTAGATATTTCACAGAAAAAAGTTATAGGCAAGGATCTTAATATTTCTTTTAGACAGGGCTTTGGACAAGAAATGCCTTTTAGTGATAATTCCTTTGATATCGTAGTTTCAAGTTTGTTTTTTCATCACTTAAGCCGTTCAACTAAGCGTGCGACATTAACTGAAATTCGTCGGGTACTGAAACCGGGTGGCATTTTATTAATTGCTGACTGGGGAAAGCCGACTTCAATATTTCAACGGATATTGTTCTTTGTCGTTCAGTTATTAGATGGTTTTGAAACTACAAAAGATAATGTAGATGGAGTCCTTCCTTCTTTAGAGGTTGAATCAGGGTTTACTCATGTTTCAGATTTAAACATAGTCCCAACGACTTTGGGAACTATCAGACTGATTGAAGCGAACTAGATAACAATGAACCTAATGCGTCCGTCATATTTTAAACCATATATATCATACGTGATAATGATTTTAATCGCGGTGCAATCTGTGTTTTTTTCGCTAGAAGAGCTTGAAGTAAACTTAATTGAAAGTTCTTTTAATACATCACTAACTGAGTCTATTACCCCGCTAGAATCTCCAGAAACCTCCAATTTATTTGAGGTGAGTAATAGCCAAACTTTAATTGATAATTGTAATTTTTGTTGCTGTTGTCACTTATTTTTAAATGCAGATTATTCTTGTAATATTTTACAAAAAATAGAATATTTCCTTACCTACGCCTTAGTTTCTCCTGAGCTAAAAGGCTATATGTCGGTGCCATTCCGCCCACCTAAATACGCCTAAATTTTATAGAAAATTAAGAAAGGTCAAATGTTAATGACCTAAATATCACATATTAATTTATAGGAAAGTATACATGGCACTTAATACCTGTGAGCATCGCAAGATAGCAATTTTGAGGTGTGTAACACCTCAGCTTAAATATATCGCGTTTCTCGCGTTGTCACTTTTTACATTTAATGTTTATGCCTTTGAAAAGCAGTTAAATCTTCAAGAGGCAATTCAGTGGACGCTTAAACAAAATCCTGAACTCAAAATATTTGATTTCAAACAAACCGCATTAACAGGACAAGAACAAACAGCAAGTTTAAATCCCGCTTATGAACTAGAAGTTGAAGCTGAGAACTTTGCAGGCTCAGGTGAATTTAATGCATTCGACAGTGCTGAATTAACAGTCGCTCTATCTTCGGTTATCGAAATGGGAGATAAACGCTCAGCGCGGATTGGACTTGTTTCAAAATCAAGAGCACTACTCAATGCTGAGAAAGAAGTCTCTGCGCTTAATTTAATGGCTCAAGTCACTGAGAAGTACGTGGAAGTACTTGCAGCCCAACAAAGAGTGATATTGGCAGATAATGCATTGAGCTTAGCACAAGAAACGTTAGAGATTGTATCTCAGCGTAACCGCGCAGGTGCTACTCCTGAGGCTGAAGTGAAACGTTCAAAAGCAGTTATTGCTCAGGCTAACCTCACCCTTCAATCTGAACAAAAGCGCTTGGAATATCTAAAGCTTTCTTTATCAGCTTACTGGGGAGAAACATCAGTGTCATTCTCTAGAGTAACTGGAGATCTGTTTCAGTTTGGCAATGATAGTGATTTTAGTAGTCTCTTTGCGAAATTAGAGAAAAACCCTGCTATTCAAGTTTATGCAAGTGAGCAGCGACTAAAAGAGGCCGAATTACAGTTGGCTAAAACAGAGTCAACGGCCAATATCAAATGGTCTGTTGGTGTTAGGCGCTCTCAAGAAGCCAATGATACGGCACTGGTCGCTGGCTTTAGCTTACCTTTGTTTGCTGAAAAGCGAAATTCTGGTGCAATCGCTAGTGCGCTAGCAGAGCGTGACCAAGTTGCCATAGAGAAAGAGGCGACTAAGTTGAGGTTTAGAAATCACTTACTACGAGCATACTCCAATAGAAAACAAGCCATATTAACAGCTAATTCATTAAAGCAGTCGGTTATCCCAATGCTTGAAGATGCACTGGAAGATACTCAAGACGCCTATCAAAAAGGTCGATATGGATATCTTGATTATGTATCGGCTAGACAAGAGCTGTTAAATGCTCGGCGAACCCTCATTGATGCGGCATCTGCTGCCCTAATTTATGGCGCAGAGATAGAAAAACTAACAAACGAAGCGCTGTCACTCTAAATAAACATCACTTTAAGTTTAATAACAATTTATTGATTCAGTTATTAACTGAATCGTTTAGGAATTCAAAATGAAAAACTATTTACTCGCACTATTGATTTTTATTGGGTATCTATCACCCATTCAAAGTGTTATCGCTAGTGAAGATGAACATGAAGGCGAAGAAGGCATTAGCAAAATAAACAATAACATGGCAAAAAGGCTTGGTGTTGAAACAGCCTATTTAGCTTCAAAAACGTTGAACCAAACTATCCCTGTATACGGCGCTACGACGATAGGCGCTGAACAATTATTTCAAGTTGGCGCTAGATATAACGGCGTTATAAAGATAATTAACTCCACTGTTGGTGATAAGGTAAAAAAAGGAGATCTATTAGCCGTTATTGAATCTAATGAAAGCTTAAATACCTATAAAATAACATCCCCTGTTTCTGGGACTGTTTTACAGAGAAATGGAAATATTGGCGGTATCACGCAAAACACTAGCTTGTTTGAAATCGTCAATTTTGACACCTTGTGGGCTGAATTTAAGGTGTTTACCAGCCAATATAATCAAATCAAAGTCGGTCAACCTGTTGATATTGAGCATGGTGAACAGGCATTCAACTCAACCATCACCAATATAATTCCAGCTAAAGATCAGTCTTATGTTTTAGCACGTGTACGTTTAAATAACACTGAGCTAAACCTAACCTCAGGCCAATTATTAATGGGCAGCGTAAAGATAAACCGATTTGAGGTGGATTTAGCCGTCGAGAAAGTTGCGATACAAGAACTGGGAGGACAATTTGGTGTCTTTGTAAAAGAAGATGAAGAGTACGAGTTTGCGCCACTTGTGCTCGGACGTTCAGACAAAAACTATATCGAGGTCATTGATGGCCTCAGTAAAGACGCTGAATATGTAAACAAAAACAGTTATCTGATAAAAGCGGATATTTTGAAATCTGAAGTAGAAGACGACGATTAGGAGACGCAATATGATTGAATCAATTTTGCGTCTAGCAATAAATAGACGCTATTTAGTATTAAGTCTGCTGATGGTAATCATCGGCGTTGGCATGTGGAGTTATCAAAAACTTCCCATTGATGCTGTTCCAGATATAACAAACGTGCAGGTACAAATAAACACTTCTGCCCCCGGTTATTCACCTTTGGAAGCGGAACAAAGGGTGACCTTTCCTGTAGAAACCGCCTTAGCCGGATTGCCAAAGCTGTCTCACACCCGCTCCCTGTCAAGATATGGATTATCTCAAGTAACCGTTATCTTTGAAGAGGGAACCGATATTTATTTTGCTCGCAACTTAATCAATGCAAGATTAGCTGCGATAAAAGGCGTTATTCCCTCTGGCTTAGAGCCAGAAATGGGTCCTATTTCGACAGGGCTTGGCGAAATATTTATGTATACCGTACAAGCTTCTCCTGACGCTAAAATGCCTAATGGAGAGCCTTATACCGCTATTGCCTTAAGAGAAATACAAGACTGGATCATTAAACCGCAATTGGCTCAAGTTAAAGGCGTCATTGAGGTCAACAGTATCGGCGGCTACAACAAGCAATATCACATAACGCCTAAACCCGAAAAATTACTTTTTCATCAGGTAACCTTTGAAGAAATATCTGATGCATTACGTAAAAACAATGACAACCGTGGCGCAGGTTATATCGAACAAAACGGACAGCAAGTTTTAGTACGCTCCATTGGGCAACTAGCGACAATAGATGAGATCCTCAATGTCATCATCAAAAAGAACGATGGTATTCCTGTAAAAATAAGTGATGTTGCCAATGTTGCTATAGGCAAAGAACTTAGAACAGGGGCTGCTACTCGTAATGGCATTGAGACAGTGCTTGGTACAACCATGATGCTGATTGGTGAGAATTCTCGCACCGTTGCTTTAGAAGTGGAACATAAGCTCAGCGAAATACAAAAATCTCTGCCAAAGGGCATTACCGCAGAGCCTGTTTACGACAGAACAACGTTAGTAGATAAAGCGATTGCAACCGTTACCAAAAACCTCGTTGAAGGTGCGCTTTTAGTTATTGTTGTGTTATTTATTCTACTTGGAAATTTACGTGCAGCTCTCATTACCGCTGCTGTTATCCCTATTTCCATGTTAATGACAATCACAGGTATGGTGCAAGCAGGAGTATCTGCCAATTTAATGAGTCTCGGCGCATTGGACTTTGGCTTGATAGTGGACGGGGCTGTAATCATCGTTGAAAACTCTGTCCGTAGGTTAGCACAGGCCCAACACAACGGTCATAGGCAAGACTTAAGAGAACGCCTAAATACCGTTTTTGAAGCCACTTCAGAAGTGATACGTCCAAGCTTGTTTGGTGTGGCAATTATCACTGTTGTTTACATCCCCATTTTCACGCTAACTGGCGTTGAAGGGAAAATGTTCCACCCTATGGCGGCAACTGTCGTTATGGCGTTAATTTCCGCAATGATCCTTTCAGTTACACTGGTTCCTGCTGCTGTAGCTGTGTTTATGAAAGGTAAAATCAGCGAAAAAGAAAGTGTAGTTATTCGTTCAACCAAGTCTATTTATGAACCATTGTTAAAAATGGCGATGAAATTTCGTTGGATTATTGTCTCATTCTCAACGCTGTTAATGGGGTATAGCCTTTGGTTAGCAACTACGCTTGGGACAGAATTTGTTCCTCAATTAAATGAAGGTGATATTGCACTACAGGCATTAAGAATTCCATCGACTGGCCTAGAGCAATCAGTAGAAATGCAAGAAGTACTTGAGCAACGTATTAAAGCGTTTCCTGAAGTTGATAAAGTATTCTCGCGCATCGGCACACCAGAAGTAGCAACTGACCCAATGCCACCGAGTATTGCTGATATCTTTGTTATTTTAAAACCACGTAAAGATTGGGCCGAACCTTCAAAGCCAAAGAGTGAATTAGTTGAAGAAATGGAAGAGGTACTGAAAAACATTCCGGGCAACAACTATGAATTCACTCAGCCTATTCAAATGCGTTTCAATGAATTGATTTCTGGCGTTAGAGCTGATGTCGGCATCAAAATATTTGGTGATGATTTGGATCGGTTATTACTCACCGCAAAAGATATTCTAAATATAGTGAAAACCGTGGACGGTGCTGCTGATGCCCGAATGGAACAGGTCACAGGTGTTCCATCTTTATCAGTAATTCCTAAACGAGAAGCGCTTGGTAGGTATGGTTTGAGCGTTACCGAACTGCAAGACTGGGTTGCTACTGCAATTGGCGGTGAATCTGCGGGGATCATTTATGAAGGAGACAGACGATTTGAGTTAGTTGTTCGTCTACCGGAGCAAATAAGAACGGATATCGATAGCTTGAAGCATCTGCCGCTTCCACTTGAGAATGGTAACTATGTGCCACTTGAAGAAGTTGCAGAGCTTAAATCTGAGTCTTTACCTGCTCAAATTAGCCGTGAGAGAGGTAAAAGAAGAGTTGTGGTTACCGTCAATGTTCGTGGTAGAGATTTAGGCGGTTTTGTCAAAGAAGTGAAAGCTAAAATTAATCAGGAAGGAGAAATTCCAGCAGGATACTGGCTTGATTATGGCGGAACCTTTGAACAGCTAGAGTCAGCGAGTAAAAGATTAAGCTTAGTTGTGCCGATCACACTAATTGTTATCTTAGGTATTTTGGTTATTGCATTTGGTTCATTAAAAGATGCATTGATCATTTTCAGTGGTGTACCGTTAGCATTAACTGGGGGCGTAATTTCTCTTTATTTAAGAGACATGCCTTTATCTATTTCGGCAGGTGTCGGCTTCATTGCATTGTCAGGTGTTGCCGTATTAAATGGCTTGGTTATGTTGGCTTTTATTCGAGATCTTTGGCATGAAAAAGGCGACCTTTACGTAGCGATCATTGAAGGTGCCATCATTCGTTTAAGACCTATTTTAATGACGGCACTGGTCGCAAGTTTAGGTTTTATTCCAATGGCGTTAAACACTGGAATTGGTGCAGAAGTGCAACGACCACTAGCAACAGTTGTTATCGGCGGTATTGTATCTTCTACAATTTTAACTTTGTTTGTATTGCCTATTTTATATCAATGGGCGCATGGCGCTGAGAGTAGTAAACAGCAATCTGACGAAATTTAAAAACAAAAAAGCAGCTTAATTTATGTTTAAGCTGCTTTTATATTTAATCTTTTTATTTTAATTTTTAAAGTTTAATTCGCATCATCTCGGCAAGTTTCTTTAGGAAACTCAAATTCAATGGTTGTATGAGACAAGCGATAGGCAGAAAGTCTCTTAGCCACTTGTTCCTTAAGTTTAATTAATTCATCAACGTCAGTTTTTTCGACTAATTCTATGTGAGCAGTTAATACGTGACTTTCGCCATCTAACGACCAAAAATGCAGATGATGTACGCCATTAACTTCTGGAAGGTTAGTTAGCGACTGTTTTATACTTTCTTGAGTTTCTTCATCTGGCGCGGCCTGAAGAAACAAGACAATTGTTGATTTCAGATTTTTAAAAACATTGAACAAGATAAACAATGTGAAGCCAATAGATAGTAACGGATCTAAAATGGGCAAATCTACAAATAACAGCACAATAGATACAATAAGCACAGCAACCCAGCCAAGTACGTCTTCAAGCAAGTGCCATGTAAGTACTTTTTCATTTAAGGTTTCTCCAGCTTTTAATTTTAATACAGCATATCCGTTAACGGCAACGCCGAGTATCGCTAGCCCTAACATCCCCTCGACTACAGGCATTTCAGGATTGGACAGCCTTGGAATTGCTTCAAATAAAATCCAAATTGAGCCAATGATTAAAACAATACTGTTTATCAATGCGCCAAAGAGTGTAAGTCTACGATAACCATAACTAAACTTATCTGATGCTTCTTTATCTGAAAAACGACTTAAAATCCACGCAAAACCTATTGAAAGACTATCACCAAGATCGTGAACGGCATCTGCCATTATCGCCGTACTGTTAGTGAGCCAACCACCTATAAATTCTATAATAGTGAATGTCACATTAAGGAAAAATGCCCAACCAATACGGTCGTCTTTACCATGCTGATGACTGTGACTATGGTTGTGCATTTTGTACCTCCAGTACTTTTTTATTTCTTATTTTTGATACATTCATATTAATCAAATGTCGGATCACTCGTTGATACAACCAACGTTTTACACCTGATAGATTAGTACCTTTTTCGAGATAGAACTTATCTGGTGAATCATAAAGCCCAAAGTCGTCATGAATACCTTCTTTTTGAATATAGGTATCCTCTCCACGCCAATCCGTACCGGGTGAAGATAAGCACTTTGTTGCAACACCATAACCACAAAACTCATCTTTTGCTTGGCTAAATTTCTGCTGTAGTGAGCTTAAGTATTGCTCATCCAATATAAAGCCCTCTAAGTTTATCCAACGCCCTTCAAAGTAAACTTCTACCCAACTATGAATGATGTATTTAGGTGCTAACCAAAATACATAGCTTGGGATAGCACCTTTTTGTAGTTGCTGATCAATGGTAAAACCATGGAAACGACACTGGATACCTAGTCCACGCAATAGTGCCATTAACAGATTACCCTTAGTATTACATTGTCCATAACCATCTGCTAGCACATCGCTTGCTGAAATATCATCACTCTTGTTATAGCCAAACATTATTTCATCTTTTACAAACTGATAAGCGGCACCAGTTTTGTTGAAATTATCCAAATTTTTCCACCCTCGTTGATCGATCAGGGATTGGATATCTTTGTGTTCAAAATTAACGATATTCGTATTGTTTAAATATTTCTCAGTCATTTTTATATATCCCTTTCGTTGCATACCTATACTATAGATCCTATAGTAACTATAGAGTCAAATGTCTGGGGGAAATTGATGAAAATAGGCGAATTGTCAAAAAAATCGGGCTGTTCAGTACAAACGATTAGATATTATGAAAGAGAAGGATTACTGTTAAATCCAAACCGTTCAGAAGGTAATTTCAGGCTGTATGATAGTAAAGCACTTAAACAATTGGAATTCGTAAAGCATTTTCGCAGCCTAGATATATCACTCAATGATATTAAACGTCTTATCGAATTAAAAAATAAGCCAGAAGAAAGCTGCTCTAGCGTTAATGCATTAATTGATCAGCAACTTGCACTAGTGAATAAACGTATGAAAGAATTAAGGGCGCTTAAAGCTGAATTACAACAGATGGCAAGTGCTTGTGGTTCAGACAATACAATTGAAGCGTGCGGCATCATCAAATCATTGGATAGCTAAACTAAATATAACTT
Organism: Pseudoalteromonas sp. Angola-7; assembly: GCF_028599255.1. Taxonomy (NCBI): domain Bacteria; kingdom Pseudomonadati; phylum Pseudomonadota; class Gammaproteobacteria; order Alteromonadales; family Pseudoalteromonadaceae; genus Pseudoalteromonas; species Pseudoalteromonas sp. Angola-7. Next base: position 10,396 of record NZ_JAQREL010000014.1, on the reverse strand, counting down.
TAGATTAGTAGTATTCACAAAGGCAATAATGAAAACCATTGGCAAATTAGCACAATCATTAAATTTAAATGTAGAAACCATTCGTTTTTATGAACGAGAAGGGCTGATTACACAACCTGAAAAACCAATATCTGGTTATAGACAATATGACGAAACAATAGCAGGACAACTTAGGTTTATCACAAAAGCCAAAGCGCTCGGCTTTACGTTAAGAGAAATAAAATCGCTAATGTCTATGGACAGCAACTGCGCTCAAGTTGAGCTATTAAGCCGACAAAAGTTAGCAATCATTCGAGACAAAATTAATGACCTTCAACGTTTAGAGAAAGTAATTGTGGATATGACAAATACCTGTATGCAAAACGAAGATCCAACACATTGCCCCATAATTGATTCATTAAAATGATTGACTCCGTACTTATATACGGAGTTTAGAATGATGGTAATATCAACCAATAGACTTTCAAATGATAAATAAAATATTAGGCAGAGTAGGCTCTAGTGGCGTTTGGCTAGCGGCACGGCCTGCTTCCCTGCATTAAGGTCACTTGCATCGGCATTAGGACTAGGCTTCTTCTCTCACTTCGAAGGAATAGCTGTAAATACGCTTTTACCTATTTTTGCATCTTTGGAACTATTGGTAAACTTATACAACTGGCACAAAAATAAAAACCATACCAGAGCTGTCTTCAGCATTCTAGGGCCTGTAGCAGTGCTATTAACGCTTTATCCTCTTTGGCTATATGATTGGAGCACATACCTATTTTACTTTGGTATTTGCTTAATGGTCGTTATGTCGGTTTTGGATATCGTAAAACCAGTAAGGGAGCAAACATGCAACGTATGGCTAATTGCCGTCGTTGAAACGATTAACGGTCAATATCTGCTTTTCGCTCAAATAAGACCCAAAAAATGGCTCATATAGCTATCTAGGTTAACGCTTTCAAAAACAGAAGTATATTTCCGATAACTACCTTTGAATTCCTATAAACGGAAGTTTGCTTCCGAAATATAGCAATATTGGGTTAGAAACCGGAAGTTTACTTCCGTTTTGTACTTTAAGATTATAAGTGGTATCTAATGAAAGCTCGGAAGTCCAACTCGTTTCTACCCCATTGTGTTTTACGTTAGTTTTTCTACACAGCATTCAGTTTAGTATTTGACTTACTTTACCTTATGACAAAAACTCTAGCTATATGGTCAAACTTACTCATCCACTGCAGTCCGTCAAGTTGATAGCTATTCAATAACTAAGTGCCGGTTAATAGCTTTTTTACACTCAAGGGTAAAGCGCCCCCCCATGTCCCTATCTACTTCGAACCTTTTCTTTTCCGAATCGACAAACCTTACAGTTGTTTTTATGTGCTCACCTTCACCGCTCAGGATGAGGGTAAGAGTGTTCTCATCTACCTCTTTGTAACCGAGAGTTAGCTTCTTCTCTCCAGCTTGGTTGTATATGTCATATTTTGGATAGTTGTCATCAACCTCCACAGCGCCTATTTTATCGCTTTCGCCTAGTAGTGGTTCAAGAACAATATCTTGAATAACCTGACAAGCTAATAGGTATAAAGGAGAACCCTGCGCTTGTTTGATGATCGACCTTAGCTGGATGCTTCTATACAGGCCACCAAATGTAGCCCCTTCACTACTGGTCACTAAACTCTCCGCTATTTCATGGGCAGCAACAAACATGTTCAGTATATCCTCTTGTGAGTTGGATTTTTCAGTTGATGGGGTTTCAACCACTTGATTCACTATGGGGGATAACTCTCCACCTAAGAAGTTTGTTAGATGGAGTGTTTCGAAAAAAGCATCTCGGTAGGTATTTATATCTGAGCTATCCAAATTAATCACCCTCATCCCAATTTCATAATGCAGTGTTAGTGCACATTGATTTAAATACTGAATTAGCTGGATGATCAGACTTTCTTTGATGTGCCTATTCGGCGTTTCTTTGGCTTCTTCGTTTTGCAATAGGTTTAGAGCTTCTTCTAGTAGCCTTTCGGTATTCCGAAAGTAGTAGTCAATGGCTCGTATCGCTTCATCACAGACACTTAGTTTACCACGTTTAATTAGACGGTCTTCCGCATACACCTTTGAGTGAATTGCTGGCAAGTCATCTGTTGAAATAAAAGTAAATGCACGGTCAGAGGATAATTTACCAAACTGCTTAATTAAAAGACGCTCACTAACATCATACTCATCTCTAAGGTGTCTATTTATTACTTGCTGCTCCTCTAATTCGGATGGCTTATTTGAGTTGTGAGCTATCAACCATTGAATTAATGTCGTAACACAAAAAACAACAGAAGCCAGCGGTATCCGATAGGTTTCTAATGTATGTTTTAGCCCCTCAGAGAAGCCAGAGACATTTTGAGCCATAGAGACCAATGTCAACACTACAATTAGAGTGAAAAATGGCAACACCCAAAACCAAATGGATTTGTATGGAGGTTGCCTTCTAGCTTTGCTCTTTATTGTGTCCATAAATATTTCTCAGTCAGTAGGTTATGTACTAGCTTACCCTATGAAACCCGTCATAACCAACAGAGTTTGCTTGCGTTGCACATCATCCACACTGCCAGAAAGTCCGCCGTGGCGAGCCGCTTATTCAATACATCACCTAATTCTAACTGAGTTAATTTAACAACCTATGTAACTCAAAATTGTCCAAGAACGAGCTTAAACGACCGTCCGCTTCTCGCTCTAGGTCGAACTTCATTACAGTCCCAAAACAGACGCTAATTGACAGTTTTTGGTTCGCTAGCTAATACATCCTTAATCCACTTACTATAATTGGAAATTCTCACTTGATATGCAGTTGTACCATATAACCCACCCTTAAAATCAGAAATATCGCCATGCGCTAATTGCCAACTTGAAAGCCCTACAAGAAAGGGTATACCACCCTGATAAATGACAGAGGCTCCACCACTATCACCTGAAGCGTGCATTCCCTCTAGAGGTAATCCATTAGGTGCCTTATCAAACCTGAATGTCAGCCAATTAGTTTCTGCATTTTCGATAATATTTTGGAAGTGATTCAGCTGTTTCAAAGATTTAGTCTCAGACTCTTCGCCAATAAGCCCATTACCTGTGGCACCTCTACCAAAAACTGTAACTGTTTTTCCTTGTTCTTTTGTGTTTGTGTAAAGAGTAATCGGTAATACATCGCTCACAGGCGAAGTTAATTTGATTAATGCAATATCACTTCTTGCTTTAAAAAAACTCATTAAAGGCGCTAAATTTCCTTTCAACAAACTTTCGCTAGGTTTTTCAAATTCAGGATGTATGTACACTTTTTCAATTTGATATGTATTTGATCCAATCCTTAAACTTTTACCAATATAATTATAAAAAATGGTATGCGCGACAGTTACAACCCACCTTGGGTTAATTAAAGCGCCATGCCCTTCATGAGGCATATCCACTAAGAAGTTAGGAGCTTCTTTCGACACATAATTCTCAGGGGGAATATCATGCCTTTTTACAACAGCGAGACAGCTAATAGAAAAGACAAATAGAAAAATGAAAAAGAAAGCTTTCATAGTGCGTCCATGTTTTTATGAATGCTTTACAGGCTACCTTGCAAGCTAGGAGAAGGCAACTAATTCGACCGTCTGCAATTCGCTCATAGCAGTCTGCCTGATGAAGTCTAAACGTATTCACTTAAACTGTAAGATCAGATATGAGCTGGTACAACTTGACCCTTTAAGGTGCCTTAATACCACTTTTTGTGCTTTTTTTAGGGCCGTTTTTTCATCGGAGTTAACAAAAAGCGGGTTATTAAGTTGATAAATTTTGGCATTGTTTATATTACTAGCTGCTAACGAGAGTTGATGAAGCGGATATTCGTAAAAAAGTGCGTCAAGCTGACCTTCTTATTTTATTAAGTCCTACTTCAATTCGTTCGGCAAGCTTTTAATTATCTTTAGCAACGAAAAAGTAGACAGCTGAGGGGTATTGGAGCAAGTGGTGAGTGTCTATAGTTAATCGAGGGGTTTCTAGGCTGTGGAGTTCAGACCAAGCTTCTGTAATAGCTCTTTGGAAAGTAAAAACATCGCTCTTTTGCTATGACATTGTAAAGAGAATATTCAGGTGCCTCTGTGTTGATTGAAAGTTTATTCGCGCGTAATATTGCTGCATCAGGCCAGTCTTTACCTAAAACTGCTATTTTACCAGCTAATTCCTCCTGCGAGTTGAGCATGGAAAACACCGATTTATCCAACTTATTTATTACAAGCACTCTTAGCCCTTAGGCACCCTTAATTAGTGGGATCTTGATCGGCAAAGCTACTTTTTCATGTATTGGGGTGCTCCTCATCCAAAAAACATCAGTATTGCCTTTGTTCAGTTCCCTCAGTTGCCGTTCTTGGCTAATCAGGGTATCTAATGGGCTTAGCTTAAATTTTCCAAACTCGGGTTCTGATGTTTTTAGGGCTTTTGTCAGAACCTCAATAAAGTACTTATTATTGGGGGGTGCCTGAGTGAGGATGCGTCGATGTAATGAATGGTATCGCTATAAACGGTTGCAGTGAAGGTCAGTAAAAATAGAAATATAATTCTTCATTTTTCACCTATGATAGCTTCATGTAATTCAAGATAAACCTAAGATAGTAGTCTGTAAATAACACATTAAAGAAGTACAGCTTAAATAAATCAGCGCAAACACTACAATCGGGTTTTTAATGTGTTGGATTCCATGTTACCAGGTGGCGATTTTAGCTGTTGCTTAGGCTCTAAATAACAAGTTTTGAACATTGGCTATTTTATTAAACGCTACTATGATCGTAAAATTACGAAAGTTTAATAGTAGATTTAAGGGCTACTATAGTATTAAAGTTGCTTACAATTGACACTATAAAAACGCTTACAATCACTTGTATAGTGTTAGGTAAGCGTTTGCGCTTGATTTCAACGTTACTTTATCAATATATCGTCATTAAGCCATGAATACCCAATATCACAAAAACACTGGCCGCAATAGCTCTTACTGTTTTTAGTGGAATTCTTTGTAACAAAGCTTTACCAACGTATATAATAGGGACATTAGCAATTAACATTCCTACCGTTGTCCCTATGGTAACCCATAGTACTGATTGATATTGCGCACCAAGCAATACGGTTGCGATTTGTGTTTTGTCACCAATTTCAGCAATAAAAAATAAGATTAAAGCTACTACAAACGCGCCATAGCAGTCATATTTGTGGCTCACTTCTTCATCCTTATCTGGAATGAGTAGCCAAAGACCCACTACAATAAAGCTTGAATTCACTATCCAAGGTAAGTATTCCACGACAAAGTTCCCACTTAGCCAATCACCAAACCAAGCAGATAAACCATGATTAATAATTGTTGCAGCGAGAATACCTAAAATAAGCGCTATTTTATTATGAAACCGGGCTGCTAAGAGTAAAGATAAAAGTTGGGTTTTATCACCTATTTCAGCAAGAGCGACAGTAACGGTAGAGGTTAAGAAAATATCCATAAATTTTAGTCTTTTGGCGGGAAATATTAAACCGAGGCAAACAACTATCTCCCGCCATGAGGATAGTGTCTACCTAGGTCTTGCCGATAATGCTTGCTACAACATTACAAACTTACCATGCACATGAGGTGCAATTATGTTGATAAGTTTACTCACTAATGAGCAGGCTACTCCCCTAAGAGGGTGGCTATTTTCCCACAAAGTAAAATACCAGTAAATATTTAATTATAAGTTTTACCGATGAGCATCTATAAAGTTGGACAAGTTAACGCTGCCACTACACAAGCATATTAAGTCAAAGCCGTTAATCTTCATCAGGGCATCTCATTTTCGACCATATGTTTAAAGCAAAAAGTATACGTTTTAATAACTAGGCTAATTACCGCTTCAAATCACTTACAGTAATAGATGTTTGTAAGCGATTTCTCGTTGTTTAAGAAATTTATCTAATAAAAAACATAATTATTTTTAGAGTGTAATTAAGTTGGTAGCTCTCAATTTAAGTGCTATATTTCATTGCAAATCAATGACTTATGAATGTTCCTTGAATTCTTGACTTAAGTGGCGCTGATCTCATTATTAGATGGGAAATCGATTTGGGCTGAGAAGGATTTAGCTCAAATCTAAACTGACAGTCACCGATTGAAAAACGGGTAACTGTCAGATCAAGTCTGAGCTAGTACACCATTATGTTTTTAAATTAAAGCTGTTGTTTACTTAATAAACATCCAAATACCGGCAGCGATCATAAACAGGTTTTCTGTTAGGGAGATAAACCCTAGTGGTACGTTACTGTCACCGCCTACACACGCACATTTTAACTCTCGTTTATCTATATAGACTGCTTTTATCACTGAAACAGCACCAACCCCACCTATGAACAATGAAATAGGGGCAATAATATAGGCTGGTAATCCGGCTATCATTCCAATGCCAACAAATGCTTCTAAAAATGGGTAAACATAGGCGTACCTGACTACTTTCATAGCGACTAAGTCATAGGTTATAAATGAATTAGTAAAGCTAAATAAGTCTTGAAGCTTTTGTATTGCTAACACTGCCATTGTTAGGGCTACAAATAGTTCAGCGGTTTGCATTGATAATAAGCTATTATTCGCTGCAAAACTAAATGCCACACTAAGCAAAAAACTAACCGAAAAAATCGCAATCACGGGCGTGTAAGTTGTACCTTCTTGCCCAGCTTTTGGCTTATCAAAGTAATCGCGTAAGTCGTCATAGCCACCTATACGTTTATTATCAATAAATGTTTGAGGTGTAGTTTCTACACTGTGTTGTTTTTTAAATTCATCTGTTTGCTCTCGAGAAGTTAATAGCTGATCATCAACTGTATATCCCTCTCGCTCTAGTAGGTCTTTTGATTTTAAACCAAACGGGCAAATATGCTCATCTGTGGCCATTCTAAAAAGTTGGGCTGATTTACTCATGTTTAGCTCCCTTTTATGTATTGGTATAAAATTTTACTTAGCATTAAAATCCGGTACTGTCCTAGATTGTGCTTGCTCCTGAGTTTCTGCTAGGCCATTTTTCTCTATATCCTTTAGTAACCACTGCATTTCTTTAATCTCACGACGCTGTGCCTCAATAATATTTGTTGCAAGCTCTTGGACTCGCTTATCTTTGATTTTTGCCCTTTCACTGGTGAGTATTGCAATTGAATGATGTGGGATCATCGCCGACATCCATGAGCTATCATCAACAGTCGCTTGTGATCGAACTAAAAATAAACTTCCCGCAAATACGGTAACACTAGCAATGAGTACTGTTATATTTTTCTTTTTATCTTTATACATATTGAGCATGAAAAGTAGCATTATCACTGCCATCGTGGCTCCCATATAAAGCGCCATATAAGTACGAGTTTCACTAAAAAAAACATGACTTAGCTGATAAGTATTCAAATACATCAGTACAAACATGACTAATGTTGATGTGGCTATCATTAAGAAAAACTTTAAATACTGCGACATTAGATGGCTCCTTTCTATCATTTACTTTGTATATCATTTATACCAATGGGTAATTCTTACAGGTTATTAGGCGTAAACCCACTATATATTTAATCATTGAATCAATGTTTAATATTACATCAAGAGTTGTGCCATAAGTGTTAAAACTGCTCAGCGTATTTGCTAATATGCTTATAAGTATTCTGCTGTAAATCGTGCGTAAGCATTTCAATATTATATTTATAAAAGCGATCGCCCATTTCCATACCTGGCGTACCAGCAGGCATAGAGGGAACAGAGAGCCCTATCGTCTTTTCAGGATGTTGTTCAGCTAAAAACTGTTTTATATGTTTGGCGGGAACATGACCTTCAAATACAAATCCATCGGCTGAAACGGCTGTATGGCATGACCACATATTTGGTTTTATTTGATACTGAGATTTAATCGTCCCCATGTCATTGACGTTAATTGCTTTTGTTTGAATATTGTTTTCGCTCAAATGAGCAATCCACTTATTACAACATCCACAATTTTTACTTTTATAAACGGTAAGCTCAATTTTAGGTTTTTCTGAATTCTCATAAGTTATTAATGCTTTATGTTGTTTTTCGATACTTATCGCCGAAAATGACATAGTTAATGATAAAAATAACGCTGAGGTAATGTAGATTACTCGCATTGTTAACTCCTTAATTTGACCAATGAATATGAGTGATTTTCCAACCTGTATCGGTGTTTTTTAATGTGATTGATTCCATTCCCATAGACTTAATATCTTTTCCTTTGTACTTTCCTTGAGTTTTACTTCTTGAAATTGAGTAAGCTATGTCTCCATTTGTGTAAACTTGATGCTCTAGTAGTTCACTATTAACAGCACTTAAGAATTTCATATCCGCTATCATATGATGTTTCGCGTATTCATCTGCAGAACGCTCAACACTTCCGCCTTCAAAAATGATGACATCGTCGGCCAGTAATTTACGTGCAGCTTCGCGATTGCCTTGTTTTAGAGATGCATGAAATAGGCTGACTGTTTTTGCAGCCTCGCTATCAACATTGACAAAGGCCTTGCCTTTTTTTGAATATTTTTCATCGTCATGTGCACTAACAGTAAAAGAACTAACAGTGCTAAAAATTAGTAGCAATAAAATTTTTAAATTAAAGGATTTAATTAACATACATTTTCCTTTTTTATTAATCGTTAAATAGGCGGACCAACAAGTGTTGTAAATACACTTGTTGTAATAAGTACAAATAGGGCAATTAATATTTCAACAGTGATCGAGCGTTTTAATATACTTATATGGTGTTGTTGAGTGATTTGCGGGACTAAAAAAAGCTTATGCCATGCACCTAGTAACAGCATCGCGCTGACGAGTAACAGCTTTAATAAAATTAGTTGCCCATAATTTGATGTAAACAATGCAGAAAGTGACTCTAGGTACTGCAGGAGCAGAGTTAAGCCCGAAATAAGTAGTACAAATACAATAACAATAGCGAGTTGACCAAAGTAATGCATTAACCGCTTTACTTCACTGGTAGGTAGTAAAGTGCAGCTTTTGTAAAGCGGCCACAATGACCCTAACCAGCTCGCAATGGCAATAAGGTGAAAGGTTAAAATACTTTTCACTAACCCATTTTCATTTGCACTGTGCCCAGTAAAAGTGAAGCTATAAGCGATAAACCCAAGCATGATTAGTATAACGGCACCGTTTTTATAACCTGCTACGTTATCATCTGATTCCACATTCCACATACATGCGCTAATTAGAGCAATAATAAGCGCTGGTATTCTAAACGTTGCTTGGTCACCTATGACTGATTGCCAAATAATTTCAAGCATAAAGGGGTCAAACATTCCCATAAAGCCTGATTCAGCCATTGCTCCAGCTTCTATTGGTACTTGTAAAAGTGCAGCAATACTACCTGTAACTACACACGTAATTTGCCAACGTTTTAAGAACTGATAAAAGCTAATTACCTGATGCCCTGCAACATTGCTGTTGCCACACATAAAGCGCATTAATAAAGTGCCCGCAAGCCCTGCAATTGCTATATAGCTTGCTAGTTTTAATAATAGTAAGAGTACTGACCATTCACTTAATTGCATTATGTTGCTACTTAATGATTATGTTTGCTGTGGGTATTAGATTGTTCTTGCATCATCTTATGCGATTCACTTTTGTGTACCATAAATCTAAACGTGTCGGTCATTTTATGTCCATCACCACCCAGTGCTGTCCATTTAACCGTGTAAGTGCCTTGGGCTAGGCTCGGTAATGACCAATTAAAGTCTGTGCTTGGGGTGGCGCTGGGTTTGAAATCAAAGTTTATTGATTTATTTTTTTCATCTTTGATGATGACTTTTGCTAGCCTTACTTCACCACCAAAAGTTAACGAAAGTTGCTCTGGGCTTTTCATTAACATGGCTTCTTGCGCAGGTGTTGATTGCTTGAGTGATATATGCGCTGATGCGGAAAATGTAAGCACTAAACCTAAAATGGCTACTGCAGAATTAAAAAACTTCATAATTACCTCTTATTTAAAATGATTAAAACCAAAATTTAATACCCGCAACAAATGCGGTGTTGTTGCTACTTTGTCCACTTGATGTGGCATAGTCGGCGGTATTGCCAAATTTATTGCTCCATTCAACGCCAATATAGGGCGCAAACTGGCGTGTAAATTCATAACGAACCCTAAAGCCAATCGCGCTGCTTGATAGGCCACTTCCAAGTTCGTTTTGTTTATCGTTTTTGCCATAAAGTGTAATTTCGGCTCGCGGTTGTATAATTAGCTTTTGCGTGAGTAGTAGTTCGTACTCTGCCTCTAACGTAAATGCGGTATTGCCTCGCTCACCTACGTATGCTGTCATATCAAGTTCAAACCAATAAGGGGCTAAACCTTGTAAGCCAAAAGCTAACCATTGCCGATTTTCA